>JBGOVN010000204.1:0-3777 GCA_041478155.1 Bacteroidota bacterium
CGTAAAGGGCTTCGTCACCAGCGAATCAGTCGTCTGGCCCGCGTAACGAGCCCTGATATACAATGTTCCAATCATTGTCGTCGTCGCGTTCGCTACGACCGTAGTATCGTTGACCTGGTCGTACGTCACGTCGCGAGATGCTGAAATAATCTTTCTCCCCCACGCATGGGGGATAATTGCAGTCTCATCCTTTGCAAGGGAAGCACCTGCACCCTGATCATCGAGCAGGGAATTGTCACTCGTAAACAGTGGATCAGACGAGATCAATTGACTGATAACGTCTCTGTCTGTTTGGCTCAGAGAGTTGTCGGGTCCATTGACTGATTTGTTGCAACCCGTTATGAGAATGGCAAGAAAAACGACAACGACCCCACTCAGCAGAATTCTAGCTTTCATATCTTCTATCCTCCTTATTTTTCCTCTTTTTGTGTGATTTCCAGGTTTGACACGGTTTTCGCGTTCCAGTTTAACTGCTTTTGCCGGGAAGTTGATCCCCGTCATCCTCATCTGTTAAGGAAGGCTCGGACTTTGCGCCTTTTGACGCTCCTTCAACGATTATTACGTATTCTCCCCTCGGCTTCCTCCCCGAAAGCTGTTCGAGGACAGATTCAACAGGGCCGCGTATTATCTCTTCAAATTTTTTCGTCAGCTCGCGAGCGATGACGACATTACGGTTGCCGAAGTATGAGGCAATTTCGGAAAGTGTTTTTAAAACCCTGTGAGGAGATTCATACAACACGAGTGTGCGGAATTCACCTCGAAGCGATTCAAACTTTGTCTTCCTCCCTTTTTTCTGAGGAAGAAACCCCTCGAATACAAACCGGTCTGTGGCAAGTCCGCTGACGACGAGCGCCGAAAGAAATGCGGCCGGGCCGGGGATAGGGATGATTGTTATGCCCGAACGAAGCGCCTCGGTGACAACGACGTATGCGGGGTCGGAGATACCGGGCGTCCCGGCATCCGACACCAGGGCCACAGATTTGCCCGAGAGAATCTTTTCGATAAGCTGGGGAGTTCGGCGGGCTTCATTGTAGCTGTAGTAACTCAGCATAGGCTTGCGGATACCGTATTTATCGAGCAGAATTTTTGTCTTCCTCGTGTCCTCCGCTGCGATCAGGTCGACTGATGACAGGACGTTGACCGCCCTGTAGGTGATATCCTCGAGATTGCCAATTGGTGTCGCAACGATAAACAACTTCCCGGCGGAGGGAGTTTCCGACATGCTCACATTCCCCAATCGCGGACATACCGAAAGTCGACGTTAACTGTCCGATAGGACACCTTCGCGATTATCGGAGGCCTTCGTTTGAATTGATTCCTTCTGACGGTTTCCCGGATCCTTCTCACGATCGCATCCTTGAATCCGGCCGAGCGGAGATCGTCGTCCGAGCGGCGTTCATCAATCATATGGAATAACAACGCGTCGAGATCACTGTACGATATGCCCAGTTCCCCTTCGTCGGTCTGGCCCAGCCACAAATCGGCGGTCGGTTTTTTTTGCACGATGGCCGGAGGGACCTCGAGCGTTTCGGCCAATTGCAGCACCTGGGTTTTGTAAAGGTCTCCGAGCGGGTTGAGCCCACACGCCATGTCGCCGTGGAGTGTTCCATAGCCGACCATCAGCTCGGTTTTGTTGCTCGTTCCGATCACGAGCGCCCGCTCTTTGGCCGATGCATCGTACAACACAATCATACGCATGCGTGCCATGACATTTCCGCGACGGAGGTTGTCTTTGATGTTCTGTTTCGCGCAGAGAGCGTCGGTCATGTCAGAAATGTCGACAACCTCCGATTTGATGCCGAGACTGCTGACGACTGTCCGCGCGTCAGTGAGGCTTTGCGGGCTACTCATTCGATGCGGCATGAGGAGACCGATCACGTTTTGTTTTCCCAGCGCTTCCGCTGCGAGAAAAGCAGCAACCGCCGAATCGACACCCCCGGAGATTCCGAGGACGGCTTTGGTAAATCCCGCGTTGGTTGTCTCGTCCCGAATAAACCGAACGAGCAGGTCGTGGACGAAGTCGGTGTTCAGGCGCAACGCGAGTTGATGGTTGTGACCGGATGATTCCATCGCTATTCCCCCGCCTCGATCTCGTGGAGTACGTTCCTGATAATCGTAAAGGCCTCGTCGACCTCCTCTTTTTTCAACGTCAACGGCGGACGGAACCGGATGGACCGGTCCCCGCAGCCGATGAGAATCAATCCCTGCTCGTAGGCTTTTGTCCTCAGGTGTTCTCGATTTTGCGCTGTATCGAAGTCGATCGCACACAATAATCCAAGGCCCCTGGCATTGTCGACAAGTCCCGGAAAATCTGCTTCGAGTCCGTGCAATTGGTTGAGGATGTATTCTCCCACGATACGAGCGTTGTCGACGAGATGGTCTTCTTCGATGATTTCGAGGATGCGGGTGAAGCGGACCATGTCGACTAAGTTACCGCCAAACGTGGAATTGATCCGGCTGGACTTGTGGAAGACGTTTTCGAGGACGTCGTCGATGCGCGTACTGCTGACGAATCCACAGATCTGTGTCTTTTTGCCGAAGGCCATGATGTCCGGCTTTACAAAATACTCATGCGCCCACATCTTGCCCGTAATTCCGATTCCAGTTTGCACCTCATCAAAAATGAGCAGCATTTCATTCTCGTCACAGATCGTTCGCAGCTCAGCGAGAAACTCCTTCCGGAAATGATTATCGCCTCCTTCTCCCTGGATCGGTTCGATGATAAGTGCGGCAATGTCATCCGGATTGCTGATGATCGCTTCTTTGATTTCCTGAAAAGCTGCGGCCTCCTCTTTTTTCACGTGCTCGAGATTCTGCTCGTTCAGAGGGAACTTCACGACAGGGTTGTGGATGCGTGGCCATTTAAACTTCGGATAATAATTCGTCTTCGCGGGGTCGGTATTTGTGAGCGAGAGCGTGTAGCCGCTTCGTCCGTGGAACGCCCTGCGGAAATGGATGATTTGTCTGCCCCGCTCTTCTGTATATCCACGCACAAAATTCTTTCGCACCTTCCAATCGAAGGCCGTCTTCATCGCGTTTTCATTCGCCAGCGCCCCACCGTCGACAAAAAATGCATAGGGGAGGTACGACGGCTGGGCTATGCGTGAAAACGTCTCGACGAACTCCGCCATTTCAACAGTGTAGGCGTCCGAGTTAGACGGTTTGTTCACCGCGACGTAGGCGAGCTTCTCCCGGAAGTCCGGCGTCGTCATCTTGGGATGGTTCATTCCGACCGAACCGGATGCAAAGAACGTAAAGAAATCGAGGTAGCGTTTGTTGGAGCGCGAGTCATAGAGGTAGGAACCCTGGCTTCGCCTCAGGTCAACAACAAGGTCAAAACCGTCAACCAGCATGTGTTTCGCCAGCGTGCTGTGCACTTCAGCCGGCTGCACCGTAAGATGATTTCTGGTCGTCGGTTTCAGGGTTTGAGCCGTCCCGTTGCCCGGTTCAGTTCCATTGGATTTCGGCGTTGCGGTCTCGAGGGGGATTTTTGTTTTCTGGGACATAAGGCACCTGGGATGAATAAAAGTTCTGAGTTTTGCCGAAGGCATCCCTTCGGGAAAGGTTGCAAGTTTCGAGCTGATAGGTACAACGACTCGAAAGGAACCTTAGAAGAACTCCTGGTGCTCGTAGAGAGAAACTATGTAAGGACGTCCCTGCATGGCCTGCTTGGAATGATCAGTAGTTATCAATCTGTGCACGCTGGAGCTTTCCGCTATAGTCGACGTACACAGTCTTCCACTCCGTAAAGAAATCGTAAACGGTCCATCCGCCTTC
>JBGOVN010000188.1:0-3915 GCA_041478155.1 Bacteroidota bacterium
CAATCTTGACGCCCAGCGTCGATTTCTTACCATCCTGGTCGATCTCCAAACCGACCGCTTTGTAAGGGGAAGAGGTCTGGATGAGATGCACTTTTTTTATGAGACTCTCCGCTCGTTCTGAGCGGTCATGAGGGATCAGGACAGTCACAAACACCTCTGTATCCCCCGCCTTATACGAACTTGAACTGGTCTGATAAACAGCTTGTTCCATGTGCTGGCTTCGACTGATTGGCTCGACACCGGCCGTTTTCGCATAAGTCTCCGGAAAATAGATCAGGAGCGAACGATTCCGCGAGAACTGAAAATTCAGAATGGAATCGGTGGCAACGTCAAAGAACTGCTCGCCTCGTTGCAGAATGTGCTGTGCATGCCAGAAATTTGTAAAGGTGAAAAAGTCCGGCCGAAGGATCTTCACTCCGTCAATCACGACAAAAAAATCACCTTGTTTGTGATAGATGATACTCCGATCCCATTCATATCCAAGCGTTTCATCGATGAGCCTTGTCCGGCTCATGTCCACTTCCTTGAGATTCAGGAAATCGACCTTCTGCGTACGGACAGGCCGATACGCGCCGGAGTTTTGACATACTCGAGAACCGACTGGTGCCGGTCTTTTTTGTTCAGCCGGACGACGAGTCGATTGTGAAAATAATCCTGACGCCAGGCACCGTACATTCCGCTCGGGAGGTCGTTGCGATAGTCCGCATCATGGAGCAGCACGGAACCTTTGCTCATCAGAAGCGCGATGCTGTTTTCATCGGCGTGACCATGAGTCATTTTCTCTTCCTCCACTGTGATCGTGTTTCGGAGAAATTCCCGGTGAAGCCACCCGCCGTCCCCCTGGTCACGATATGTCAGGAGAAGATAGGTGCTCTGGTCGTCCCATCCGTTTCGAAACACGATTTTCTTTCCAACCACATCATCGAGTACTTCCTGGCTCAGGCTCGATGGGCGTTTGGCGAGAACTGATTCGTCCGTCCAGCGGAAGGCCTCGGAAAGAGAGTAGGCTTCACCGACACCAAGAGCAGGGGAATTCCTTTTTGCAGTTTCAAAGATTGTTTTCGCCGCCCACTTCATCTCCGGGTCATGGAACACTGCCGCGCCTTTCTCGAAAACCGGCACGAGGCGAAGTCCCTCCCAGCCCGAACTCCAGCGCGCATCTCCAAACTCAGGAACCGTACCGTTCGGACCGATAAGTTTCAGGAAGTATTTCAGATAATATTTCGTGAGCGGAGAGTCAAAAAAATCCGCCTTGCGGGCTACGTCGGCGTAGGAGTACAGTGATAATAACCACACCGGATGGTAGACGGTGGCATCCTCGATCTCCCATTCTTTGAGGTTGTCGCCGGCAATAACCTCAGCCATCTGACGCCATTGTGGAGCGTGGGGATGCTTCGGCATCGCAAGAGCGGCGTATATGAGCGCCTCGGCACGTAGCATTGCCCTATTGTGCGTGCCCCATTCAGGGAAGTGAAAAATAAAGTCTGCGCTACCTGCAACATCATTTTCGATCTTCGCCTGCTGTTCTGCATCCAGAACTCCTGCGTTCCGAATGCGCATGTATGTCCCGATATATGGAGCCATGAAAAAGAAATTTGTTATCGCCGGAACGCCGTTGTCGTACTCAGCCCGGGTTGTGTCGTAACCCTTCGGGAGAATATTCCGATAATCGCCGTACGCTGAAATCAACCCGGCCGCGCGTTTCGCGTACTCGACGTCCTTTGTTTCTTCGTAGAGGAATGCAAAGATGCTGGCAAGATAGGCGGGGTGTCCCGGCGGATCGTATCCCCATAGAACGTTCGGCTTCGTTGTTTTCTTCCAGTTTTCAATCAGCGCGGGATATTCCTGCCATCCTTTTTCAGCCGCTTTCTTTATTTCAGCAAGGTAGAGCGATTTCTGGGCAAGGGATGGGACCAGGAAAACGATCATTAGTACAAAGCATCTCAAAAACATCTTCCGGAGAGAATAGTCATCCTGAGCGCCCGCCTGCCGGACGGGCAGGCAGTCCCGACGTTTGCTGGTCGGGACGAAAGCTTGTGCTGAGCCTGGCGAAGCATCGAAGGATATTCCCGCGGGAGACTGCTCCTGAAGAGTCTTCGACTTCGCTCGCAAACGGCGCTCGCTGCGCTCAGACTGACGGGAGTTTGTTTTTGGGAGAGCTTCTAATAATAACGCGGGAATCAGTTTCATGATACCTGGGCCCTTCGTAAGCGATGATGATAGGTTACTGTCTCGTCCGATTCAAAGCAATCTCTCAGCCGGTGATGAAGCGTTGAAGAATTTCGACAGCCTGAGAGAGCTGTCGCAAATCTATAAATTCGTCCACGGTGTGCGCCTGTGCGATGTCGCCCGGTCCGAACACAACGGAGGGAATTCCCGCCTTGTTATAAATTCCTGCGTCTGTGGCGTAGTGCGCTGTCTCAATTGCCGCTTTCCCCGTCACTTCGTTCACCGCTTGAGAGAGGAGTGTGACGATGCTGGAGTCGGCGGAGACTTCCATACCGGCGAGAGAAAGATACGGTTCGTCGATCTCAACGCCCGGCAGGCCCTTGAGAAGTTCGCTGATCGGGCGCAGGATGCTTGCCGTTGTTTCACCGGGAATCGACCGGCGGTCCACCTCAATCCAACAATGGTCCGGCACGACGTTGACGGCTTGTCCCCCTTCGATGATACCGACGCTGAGCGACGGTACGCCAAGAAGAGGATGGGGTCGATGTTCTGCGAGACTCCGGGCGTGCTTCTCGAGCCGTTCAACAACGGGAGACATCCTGTAGATGGCATTTGTTCCACGTTCAGGATACGCTGAATGAGCCGCCAATCCCTTAGTTCGTACTCTCCAACGTGTGACTCCCTTGTGGGCCGTTACAATAGCAAGACCCGTTGGCTCTCCGACAATTCCAAAAGACGCGTTGATTTTTCTCTCCGCCGCCGTCCGGGCTCCGGTAAAAAGATATTCTTCATCCGAAACGAACAGCAGCATAATATTAAATCGAAACTTTTTTCCCCTCTCGAGCAAGGAAACCACAGAATGGCAGAAGGCGGCGAGCGAGCCTTTTGTATCGCACGAGCCGCGCCCGTACATTCTTCCGTCATCAACAACAGGCGAAAAAGGCTCGATGGTCATGTTCTCGCCTTGCACCGTATCGAGATGCGCTTCGAGAAGAAGCGTCTCGGCAGCGTTCACGTTCACAAACGCCGCGACATTAGGACGTCCCGGAGCTACATCATAGACTTCGACGTCTAATCCGCTTCGCTTCAAATACGAAGCGACGAATTCCGCAAGATCCTTCTCCTGATAGGCAACACCATTACGCCTTTTGCCCATGGGATTGACACTGGGGATCGCAACGAGGTCTGCAAGAAGCTTTATGACCGGTTGCGTATCCATGTTATTCAACCACCGCAAGAACACGGGCCGGCGCGCCGTCGCCGCCGTTGATGAGCAGCGGCGCAGCAATAAGCTTGACCATTCCCTCTCTGAGCGCCGCCGTGTTATTAATATTCGTAATAAGCGGAATGCCGCGCTTCAGGCATATATAATGAACGTCCAGCGTATAGGGCGTGTCTGATGCAATAACCGGAACCTTCATACTCACCAACAACTCTGCCGCTTCGTTGGAAAGAGGGGGATACGTTTCAGAATAAGTCTTACTTCCGAAATGCTTATCCCATCCGGTCTTGATGATTACTCCAACTCCTGGCCGGGCGAACTTTGCCTGAATCTCGTGAGCCAGGATCGATCTTCGCGCCTCCCTCGGTGTGAAGTCAAGAACCTGGGCGTCGACGAACCAGAGACCCGGGTCATACATGTCCATCGTCGGCATGCCCTCAAATACGTGCGCCGGAGCGTCGATATGGGTTCCGCTGTGCGTGCCGATTGTAAGTTTTGTAACGGCGCATTTATGATCTTTAAAA
>JBGOVN010000200.1:0-3832 GCA_041478155.1 Bacteroidota bacterium
AACATTTGCCTGAAGAGCCCGAGTCATGAGACGTGAAAGCAACTCGTACGCAATACGTCGGTCTTCCTCAGACTGATTCGACCAACCGCCTGTTCCCCGATAGATGCCCGACGCATAGAGCGTAGCCCTGCGAAGAGTTTCCATTCGCACGAGAATCGACATATCCGGCGTAAGCAAGTCCAGGGTTTCGTCGATAAGTCGGCTGCGTTCGTAGTCGGCCCTTATTCCGAAGGGGCCGCTGCCGGAGGGAAGGGACCTTGCGTTTCCAATCTGAATGGGGTGACAGATCAGCGGCGGCCCTGCAAGTGCATTGTTCGAAATTACGATCACAGAAACAAGTAGCGATGCAAGCAATAGCGTTGAACGTGACGAAATCTGTTTCATAACGACCTCCATGTGTGAGTGTTTGGTTGCTTGTTTGGACTTTCGTGTTTATAGGATACCGGGCGAGTCGATTTGGTTTGAATCGGGGGGGACCAATGAAACTGTTTGTGGGGTCCGGGATGTTGTTTCCTTGCTTTTTGTCGCATCATTCCTGATTTTTCCCCCAATCATGTCTCGCGCCAGATTCGAGCTCCCATCTAGGTTTCATTTTTCCACGCAAATTCCTCTCCGCATTCGCTATATCAACTACAACGTCCACCTCGGGAACGATGCCATCCTTTATCTGATTTATGAAACGCGCGTTCAATTCGAACGATGCTGATGGGCTTACCTAACAAACCTCGCGTTGTCATCCTCGGCGGCGGATTCGCCGGAGTCTATGCCGCAATGGAGTTGGAATCCCGGCTGGGTCGCCGTGACGATTTTGAAATCACATTGGTGAATAAGGAGAACTATTTCGTTTTCCAGCCGATGCTTCCGGAGGTTATTTCGGGCAGTATCGGCATTCTCGATACCGTCAGTCCGATCCGGCGGTTGCTCCGACAGTCAAAGCTCATCGTCCGCGATGTTGACGTCGTTGACCTTCAGGCAAAAACCATTACGCTCAGCCAGGGATTCCGCCCGCGGCCGTACCTCCTGAACTATGACTACTTGATCCTCGCTCTCGGGAGCGTTACTGATTTCCGTGGAATGGCAGGATTGCCGGAACATGCGCTTCCCTTCAAGAACCTTGCCGATGCGATCTACCTGCGCAACCACCTGATTCACGTGATGGAAGAAGCCGATATTGAAGACGACCCCGAATTGCGAAAGCAACTCCTGACGTTCGTTGTGGCCGGAGGCGGATTTTCCGGCGTCGAAGTATGTGCCGAGTTGAACGATTTTGTGCGAAGCGCCTCGAAACATTATAGAGGGATTGACCGAACGGCTATCAAGGTCTTTCTGCTCCATTCGGGTGAACGCATCCTTGAACGCGAGGTCAGCAAAGACCTCAGTCTTTACGCGATGAACCTACTGCAGAAGCGGGGCGTGGAGATTCGTACGAAAACGCGGCTGAGGTCGGCAAGCTCCGATGCCGCAATTCTCGATAACGGAGAACGAATTCTTACAAAAACGCTGGTCTCCACTGTCCCGTCCTCGCCACACCCGCTCATCGACGCTCTGGCAATTCCGAAAGAGAAAGGGAAAGTCAAGTGCAACTTGTTCCTGGAGGTGGAGGGAATGGACAGTGTCTGGGCCCTCGGTGACTGCGCGCTCATCCCCAATCCATCGGGTGAAGGATTCTGTCCGCCCACGGCGCAGTATGCAATCCGTGAGGGTGCAGCCGCTGCGACAAACATTGTCGCGACAATCCGAGGCGGCGAAAAAAGGAAGTTTCAATTCAAGGGATTGGGAACGATGGGGGCGCTCGGTTATCGGAGCGCAGTTGCGGAGTTGTTCAACTACTTTCGATTCTCCGGGCTTATCGCCTGGTTTTTGTGGCGCACGATTTACTTATGGAAGCTTCCGGGACTCGATCGCAAGATCAAAGTCGGGCTTGCGTGGGCGCTTGATTTGCTGATACCAACAGAACTTGTTCAGCTGAAACTAGGAACGGCGCAGGGGGTCATGCAGGCTCATTTTGAACCAGGCGAGGCAGTGTTTCATCAGGGCGACCTGGGCGACACGCTGTACATCCTGTTACGCGGAGAAGCGGAAGTAGTGCACGAAGATAACGGTGCGGAAACAGTTATCGCGCACCTGCATCCCGGAGAGTTTTTCGGTGAGATGGCGCTTCTCAATCAGAAGACTCGCGGTGCTACCATCCGCTGCACGAAATCCATGGATGTGCTCACGCTGAAAAAAGGAGATTTCACCGCTCTCGTATCGAATTTACCCGACCTGCGACAGACATTTGAAGGCGTTATGGCAAAGCGGATGGGGGACTCAAAGTAGACAATCCCTCCAATCAAGAACCTTAAAGCCTTGTCGCCACCACAACCACACCCTTCGACGTCGTTACCTCTCCCGTTCTGCTGTCGACCGCTTCGAGAAGGACAACATACGGACCGATCCTCACACGCTGCCTTCCCTCATCCAATCCATCCCACACGATATCGCCTTGCGAACCCACCGTTTCAGAGTTCGCAAGCGTCCGGACTAATCTTCCCTTGATGTCGAATATGCGTATGCGAAGGAGTGATGTCACACCGGGGAGCGTAAAATGCAGGCCACAGAAATCTTCGAAACCGTCGCCATCAGGAGAGAACGGATTCGGCGTGAATGAGAGATGCGAAGAGCCCGTCGAAGCCCGTGTGAAAATTGTGTTGACCTTCCCGGGCGATCCGCCCAACAGACCTGCGGCAGTGCTCCAGTTGCGCGGATCGTTGCTCGCCCCGTCGGGATTAATCCGCTCAAGCGACCTGCCCGTTGTCGTCGTTACATCGGGATTGTGCCACGAGGGGATATAGGCGACGCTGTCAATCATCCTTCCGGTCAAGTCTTGAAGCACGATGGCGTCCCCGGCGTTATTGAAACCAAATCCGCCAGATCCACTCGAGCGATTCAAAATGAAAAGCCGAAACCCTGCAACAGGCGTTCGGAGCCATGAAAAAAGAGAGAGTATCGTCGAATCTGCAGAAGCAACGATAAATTCTCCGGGCTGGACGATGCAGGACTGTCCGGTGATCAGGAACGAGTTAACGCTTCCCGATTGAGTGGGACGGTCGGAAAACCTCCACCGCGACAGATTGACGGCAGAAGTTCCACGATGATAGAACTCTATCCATTCGTTTTGACCATCGAGCGGGTCGTACATAATTTCGTTAATGACGATCGAACCAGGCTGGAAACTCAGAGAAAAAGTTACAAATGCCGTGTCGTTCCTTTTTCGTTGGTCCAGTTCTGAGAAAAGGACGGCTCCAATGATGGATTCGCCAAACGGCGCGTTCTCCCAAACGTACGACAAGGATAGGGAGTCTCCTGCTCCGAGAGGGGCCTGAGATTTGAGTGTGGTCAAAAGTTCGGACGACTCCAAACTGCTGTTGGCATCGACGATATGATAAAGGCTAAGTGTGAGCGGACCAATCGACAGTTTTCCTACATTTCTGACGGTAGTCGAAATCGTCGGCACCAACTCGGCGCCCGATAGTTGCGTCGATTCGTCGACCCGTTGGACGGCAAGGTCGTAGGGGAGACGGGCGATGCTATTGAGCTCGCCGGGACTGCTCCCCGAAGAGTCGAGACAAGTTCCCCAATTCGTCATGACGGTTGATGTCGAAGCGATGTCGACGCGTTCGAGCGATTTTCCGTTACCCCCTCCCCAGGAAGGCACATACTGCATACTGTCGATGCTGAGGAAACGATTGTCGAACAGAACGACGGCATCGGGTGTGGTGTTGTTCAGCGCCGCGAAGTTCGTGATGAAGAGTGGGGCAGTAACAGAGGGGTGGACAGTCGAAAAATTCAC
>JBGOVN010000095.1:0-5425 GCA_041478155.1 Bacteroidota bacterium
ACATCCCGCATGTCGAAAGAACGAAAGCTTCTTGTCGGTATACTCCTCGTTACTCTCATCGTCATCGGCTTGGTCGAGTTCATTCCTCGGGCGGCGGATACCATCTACGTCAACGCACGATTCTATACCATGGACGCCGACAATTCCGTCGGGGAGGCGATGGCAGTGAACGGAGACCGGATTTCAGGAATCGGTTCGCGGTCATCCATCGAACGAAGGTTTAAGGCAAACAAGATTGTCGACCTCGGCGGCAGAACAGTACTCCCCGGCCTGATTGATGCACATGCTCATTTTTTCTCGTTGGGACTAGCGAGAATGACCGTGGACCTTCTCGGAGCTCAATCGGAACGCGAGGCGGCAGAACGAGTGAAACAGAGAGTTGAGCGTACGTCTCCCGGGCAGTGGATTCGCGGACGCGGATGGGACCAAAACCTGTGGACGTCGAAACAGTTTCCAACTCACGAAACGCTCGACAAAATATCTGATTCGCATCCTGTTTATCTTACTCGTGTGGATGGACACGCAGTCTGGGTTAACAAGAAAGCCCTCGAGGTTGCAGGAATCACCAAGACGACTCCCGATCCCCCGGGGGGAAGGATCCTCAGGGATGGATCGGGGAACCCCTCGGGCGTTTTTGTCGATAACGCGCAGCAGCTCGTGGCTAAACACCTGCCGGGCATATCCGACGCCGATGCTATCGAAGCGCTTCACATCGCAGTCAAGGAATGTCTGAGTTATGGCCTCACCGGGGTTCAAGACATGGGTGTTGACCTTAAAGAAATCGAGTACTACAAACGCCTGATCGACCACGATGATTTCCCGTTTCGAATCTACGCCGCAGTCGGGGGGATGGGTGAAACCTGGGATCGCTTTATGAAAGATGGTCCGCTGCTCGGCTATGGCAACAACCGCTTGACTGTTCGTTCGCTCAAACTGTATGTCGACGGTGCGCTAGGTTCCCGAGGCGCGGCTCTCATCGAGCCCTACAACGACGACGCGGGCAATCGAGGATTGACGGTTACATCGGAGGAGCAATTGCAGAAGGCGGTCGACGAAGCCCTCAGCCACGGTTTTCAGGTCTGCACCCATGCTATTGGCGACCGCGGGAACAATATCATTCTCAATGTATACGATAAGGCACTGAAGCGGCATGCGGTGAGCGATGTGCGACTGCGTGTGGAGCACGCTCAAGTACTCCATCCGGATGATATACCACGATTCAAGAAACTCGGTATCGTTCCCAGTATGCAGCCGACACACTGTACGTCGGACATGTACTGGGCAGAGGCGCGGCTCGGACCGATGCGCGTGCGCGGCGCATATGCGTGGCGCTCGTTGTTGAAGACGGGTGTGGTTATCTGCGGCGGTTCGGACTTTCCCGTCGAACATCCGAATCCGATCTTTGGAATCTACGCCGCGTGTACTCGCCAGGACAAAGAAGGGCGGCCGCAGAATGCTTCTGATGTTGTGAACCACTTTCAACTCTCGACTGCGGGGCTAACAGATTCCTCTTCATTCGACGGAGGCTGGTACGTCACTGAACGCATGACGCGTGAAGAAGCAGTCAGATGTTTCACATCGTGGGCAGCGTGGGGCGCATTCGAAGAGAATCTCAAGGGGACGTTAGAGAAGGGAAAGCTCGCCGATTTTGTCGTCTTTTCCTCCGATGTGATGACTGTTCCATCGAAGGAACTCTTGTCGACGAAGGTCGAGACGACAGTTGTCGGAGGGAAAGTCGTCTATTCGAGGACTGAGAATCCCTAAAGGGGGAATTCTTTATTGTTTTTAGGGCGAAAAAGTTGTAGTTTTGTCCCGAATTACTCTGCCTTTATTCTGAACCTACTGCCGAATGCCCTACAAAGTGTTGGTTGCTGACGATGACGAGGGTCAGCGAAAATCTCATGGATTTGCTCTTGAGGTTGCTACCGCCATTCTTGAGGATGAGATTGCGATCACCGACGCTGCCACGAGTGTAGACGCCTGGGCGAAGATCAAGGCCGACAAGTTTGACCTCATTATTCTCGACAACGATTTCAAAGACACAAACCTGAAGGGACATCTTCCCGGTATCGCCTTGTTGCAGCTCGCCAAGAAGGAGGGGCCGAATCGGGGAACGCCGACGTTCTTTTGCAGCGCGGACGCTTACGATACACTGAAATCAATGGTCGAGAAGCATGGGGGTATCTACCTGCCGAAAGTTGGATACGACATCGAAAAGGTCGCGCAACTTTTTGCCGACAAAATGAAGAAAAAATAAGCGGCACGTAATATCTGAATTCACGAAGGTCGCCCGTGGCGGCCTTTTTTTGTATCCCTCCTCACCGTCCGTATGAAGATTCATCCGTCGGTCAGCAAGAGAAATTTCCGCCTCCATCTCCTCGAAGGGGCCTTTTATATCGGCACCGGTGCCCTTCTCTCGTCTCAAACGTTCTATCCAGCCCTTGTCAAAGCGCTCGGTGGGACCAATGCCACGGTCGGTGCGCTCCCTGTTGTGGCCTATCTTGCGTTCTTCCTTCCCCAGATCTTCGCTGCAAATTATACGACGCGATACTCCTTTCGAAAGAAACTCGTGCTGGGCGGAGGATTACTGCAGCGGCTGCAGATTCTTGTCCAGGCGATTGACCTTATCCTCCTCGGGACAGGCCATCCGATTGCCGCTCTCGTTATCCTTCTTTTCGTGGTCGCCTTAAACCAGATACTCGCCGGCATTACTTCCCCCGCCTGGTTCGACTTTGTATCCAAAACAGTGGATCCCTCGGTCCGCGGCAAACTCATGGGACTCCGCGCATCGTCTGGTGCTGCTGTGGGATTTTTCAACGCTCTGCTACTCGCGTATCTCCTTGGCTCGTTGCAATTTCCTGCGAATTTCGCTGCTGTCTTCGTTGTCGCGTTTGTCTTCCAATTGGTTTCGCTCCTCATCCAGCGGCGTGTCGTGGAAGAATATCCCTCCATCGTGCAGGAACCGGCTCCGCTGATCGGCCTCTTCAAAGATGCTACGGCATTCCTAAAGGGGAATCGGACCTTCACCCGTTTTCTTATCGCTTCTTCATTCCTCACGGTCGGGTTCACACCGATGGGGTTTTTCATGGTTTCCGCGATGAAGAAATTCAACCTTCCACAGTCTTCGGTGGGGATCTTCACGCTTGTCTCGGTCGTCTCGCAGATCGTCCTCGGTGGAATTCTTGGTTGGCTCGCCGACAGGCAAGGAAACAAGACTGCGCTTCTACTGTCAGCCGGCTGTTTTGCTTTCGCGACGTTTCTTGTCGTCTTCAGTCCATCCGTATTGATGTATTATGTTGCCTTTTTGCTCGTCGGCGGTAATCTCGGGACGGAAGTAATGCTGCGATATAACTTTGCCGCCGACTGCGCATCCGAAGACAAGCGACCACTCGCGATCGGATTGATGAACGCATGGTTTGCACCTCTCTACCTTTCGAGTATCGTGGCTGGTTGGTGGAGTGACAAGCATGGGTATGAGTCCGTCTTTATTTTTGCGTTGGTGTGCAGTGCCATAGGGATTGTTCTTCTTTCACGAGTACCAGACCCTCGGCCCGCCGCGCTTGCAGTTTCCTCGAAATAATTCTACATTAATGCCGATGCGGAGGACAGGATTTGTCGCAGCACACGTCACGGAGGGTTTGTGTTCGAACGATGTCTTAACGAAGCTGAACGCATTCTTGCGACGCACAAGCAAGTCATCGTCCCTGTCAAAGAGGTCTGGGAGGAAGTTGCCGGACACGCACGGTCGCAGAAGTTTGAAACAGCGACTCTAGGTGATTTCACTGCACTTCTCGAGGCTGACGGGCGGTTCGAAATCATTGCCGCAGAAAGAAATGCGGAAGAGGTTCAGGAGGAGCTGTTTGAGCGCCCGGAATCAGACGAGGGCCAGCTCAGGCAGCTCGGTTTTTTCTCTGAGAATCGAGTAAAACTTCGACGGATCAAACTCACGAAGGATGAGGATGGAGAAGATACAACGCCCAGCATCGTGAGAGGAATAAGCGTTTCGTCCCACACGCAGCAGCATCCATCGAGGCGAGCGCCCAAAGAAACGGCGGGGAAGAGAAAAGAAAGCGCAAAAGGAAAGAAGACGGGAAGCAGGATACGGAAACCGAACCGCGCGAAGCCAAAGGCGGCAAAGCCTAAGAGGAAATAATGTGATTCAGGAAACTTCCAAGGTCTGGACGGTTCGCGACCTGATGAAGTTTGCGATAGACCACCTCGAACGAAAGGGGATAGAGGATGCGCGATTGAATGTCGAGCTGCTTCTCGCCCATGCCCTCGGTTGCCAGAGAATTCAACTCTATGCGAACTTTGACAAACCTGTTTCAAAGGAAGAATTGAAGAATTTTCGTTCGGTGTATGAGCGGAGGCTCAACCGGGAGCCGGTCCAGTATATCATCGGATCCACAAGCTTTATGGGCCTGCAGTTTAAGGTCGATTCCCGCGTTCTCATCCCTCGACCCGAGACGGAAACGCTTGTGGAACAAACGATGATGCGCTGCCGAAATCTCTCGGACAGGCGGTCGCTCTCTATTATAGAGATTGGGACAGGGAGCGGCAATATTGCGGTCTCCCTTGCGAAGTATGTGAAGAATTCGTCGGTGACGAGCATCGACAACAGCAAGCAGGCTCTCGACCTTGCAGCTGCGAATGCAGTAAGCCTTGGTGTCGATTCAAGAATCGTGTTCCATGAAATGGATGTGTTCGAGCCGCTCGACCAGTTGCTCTTGAAGCGGTTCGACATACTCGTCAGTAACCCCCCCTACGTTCCGAAAGATGAGTGGGAACAGCTTCAGATGGAGGTCCGGCGGTTTGAACCTACAGCGGCAGTTACAGACGGAAAGGACGGATTCGAATTCTACAAGCGATTGATAGAACTCGCACCGTATCTGCTGACGGACTGGGGGACGGTGCTGTTCGAAATCGGTTACGGTCAATCCAAAAGCGTGCTCGCGCTGATGGAGGGGGCCGGGTTCTCGGACGTTTCCGTCGTTGCCGATTTGCAAAGCATCCCCCGCGTTGTAGCCGGAACCTGCAGGTCGAGAGCGCGGAACCTCGTCGTTTCGAATTAAAACGTTGAAAGCGGCACCGGTCCCGGCAATTTCTCCCATTCGCACCCAATGCGCGCAGTGATCCAACGAGTGAAGCGATGTTCCGTTTCCGTCGATGGCCGTACTGAAAGTTCAACCGGACCGGGTGTTCTCGTTCTTCTCGGCGTCCGGCGGGGAGACACTGAGACGGATGCAACCTCCCTTGCCCGGCGAACCGCGGCTCTCAGAATTTTCGACGACGACACCGGAAAAATGAACCGTTCCGTCGTCGATTGCGGCGGGTCGGCGATGGTCGTGTCACACTTTACGATCTACGGGGATACCCGAAAGGGTAACCGTCCAAGTTACGTGGAAGCGGCGCCCCCCGAGATCGC
>JBGOVN010000046.1:0-7200 GCA_041478155.1 Bacteroidota bacterium
ATTCTATCGGGAATCAGATCGAATGGGGGGATCACGCGCGAATACGACCGTGTGCTTTGTGAATCAGGTCCCCGCTAAAAACATGCGGGGATGACACAGAGAGACAGTTTGTCGGAATTTCAATCCGTCCACCACACCTGCCTGCCGAAGTGCCTTCTGCACGCAGGCAGGCACAGCCATGATTTCGACGGTCATGGTGGAAGCAAAAGGAAGCGGATAGGCGAACGCGATGCTCTTTTAGAGGCGGATTGCAATGCGCCCTGAGAACATCGACTCAAAAGATGCTACAGAACGATCAAACGTGGATGGAACAGACAGGAGGGACCAGCTACTTCTTCTTTTTCACCGGCAGGGGGTTCTCAGGAGACGACAGACTTTTTAGACACGCATCACACCAATCGCCGATCGTTTTGATTTCATCTGCGGAAAGCCTCGCGTCTGAATGCAACAGCAAGTACTTCGGGAGAGGCATATCCTTCGCAGTTACCTGGTCGGATATCTCTTCGAGGATCGAAAGCCTTCGTGAGAGTTTCTGTTTTCCCCATTCGGAGAAATTCAAATTTTTTCGGCCTGTATGCACATCGTCCGCGATCAGGAAGTTCACCGGTGTGATGTTGCTGTACCACGGCCAGCGAGTTTCGTGGGAATGGCAGTCGAAACAAGCGCGGGTGAAGGCCGCAACGATAAGAGGGGGAACCGTTGAGTCGCTCTTGACGGAAAGCGATTGGTCGACGGGGGGATTTGTCCGATCAGGTCGTATGAACTGGGCAACTATTACCAGTCCGGCGAAAGCGAGGAGAATTGTCTTAAGATTTTTTTTCATCAGTGAGTATGAGATTTGAGGCGTTACAATTAGCCGAAATAATCCCTTTTTTGCAAGAGGAATTACCTCGCGGAGAGTCGGCGGTCAATAGGAAATGGTACTAGGCTAATCTCGTCCAGCCATTCATCCATCATATTCTTGTCGAGACGCAGGATTCCCGCCTTGGTAACTGCGGCGGGCGGTTTTGCGACGGTCGCCAGGATGTCGTAGACCTGTTCACGCTCGGAAACACTGACACGTGAAAGAAGATGCCAGAGTGTGAGCGCGTCGCCAGTCGTCGCAAGACTCAATATTTCTTGCAGCGCCGCAGTGCCGCCGTTTTCAAAGTCATATGCTGCGAGTGCGGCGCGGAAACCGTCGGCTGCCTTGCTCGAATAGGGCGTGCCCGGACCCAGCCCCGTCTTCGTTTCACAAACATAGCCGGCGATGACGAGTGATTGCTCCCCCTTATATTCGAGCGACACTTCTCCACTCGTTACATAGAGCTTTCCTGCGCCCGAACTGTCCACGGTTAACTCATAGGAACAGCCGAGGTCGACCGCTGTCGCCGAAGGCGTCTCGACGATGAACAACCGCGGCGGTGACCAGACACGCGCTTTCATGCGGCCGTTCGCCAGCTCGAGCCGGTGCTCTTCGCGACTTGTGTTGAGGACGCGAAGCTTTGTTTGCGGTCCGAGTTCAACGCGTCCGATGTTGGCGACGGTCACCTCTGCGCGTGAATCAACGCCGGTTTCCAACCATTCACCGGGCCTGAGAACACTTGTCTCGTTCAGCCGTCCGGTCCCCAGCGTTGCCTCTCCTTGCAAACGTGTGGCCATGCACGCACGCTGATTCGTCTGCGTCATGTACAGGAAACTCCCAAATGCAACGAGGAACGCGGCGGCAAATCGGAACGCCATGCTTATCGATTGGGCTCGGCCGCGGTACTGAACTTCTGAATCCTTCGACCGGAATGACGTCGGAAAGGGAATAACCTTGGAATCGCGCGCTTGAAGTTTCGCGGAAATCCCGGTCCAGAGGTCCTCTCCCGGGTCGATTTCTGCCGGCAGGGATGAAGTCGCATGAAGAAGGGAGCGGAGTTCCCGCACCTCGCCGGCGCATTCGACGCACGTTCGAAGATGCACTTCGAGCTCGTTCGTCTCGGTGTCGGTTAAATTGCCGTCTACATAGTCGTCAAGCCTATTTCGAATCTCTTCGTGTGTCATCGTTGTAGGTTCTCCCGCAAAAGCTTACGGGCCCGGTGGAGCTGAGCTTTTGTCGTCCCGATCGCGATTCCCAGTTGTGTCGCTATTTCTTCGTGTTTATAGCCTTCAATATCGTGCAAGACAAATATCGCCCTTGCCTGCGGAGGCAGCGCCGTGACTGCGTGCTCAAGGTCGATAGACGAACCGGGGCGAACGTTTGGGTCCTCATATTCAAGAGTTGAGAAGTCTTCCACAAGCGTAACGCGTGACTCGCGGCGGCGGTTCGTGCGGAGATAGACGAAAACGACGTTGACTGCGAGGCGGTGCAGCCAGGACGAAAAAGCAGCTTCTCCCCGGAACGACGGCAGCATGTCCCACGCTCTCACGAAGGAATCCTGTGTCATCTCCCGGGCGCGGACAGCATCGGCAGTGATGCGGAGGCATACTGCGTAAATGTGTGCGACGTTCTCGCGGTAGAGCTGTTCAAATGCGCCCCTGTCGCCGCCCTGCGCGCGTCGAACGGTGTCGCTGATGAACACGGTGCGTTCAGGCTGAGGCACGCGGCCTCTTATTGTCGGAAGTGGGAACATCAGCCATAGGTTCTTTGCGTCAGTTTGATTCCGGCCGACGACGAATGGTTTGGAGGGCGACTGGTTACGCCGCGCATTCAATTTTCGACAATTCCGCCCTTGGGCATGTCAGTGGGATAATTCATTTCGGCATCGAATCCGGCTCTGATTCTGGCCAACGTGGCATCAAAATCAAGCCCTTGTTCCTGTTGGTAAGCATTTGCGAAGTGTCTTGCCAAATCGCAAAGCAGTAGACCATAAGCTGCGGGATCGTTCCACACGCCTATCTTCAGGCTTACATGTTGCTGTTGGTGTGCGACCCACACTCTCAGGACTTCGATAGAATTTAGGTCATTCCTTGCGGATTCAGGGATGGGTAATTCCTTCATCATTTCACCTTAGGGTAATAAAATAATTTGATGTGCGCCCTAACAGTCGGAGTTAAGCCCGTATCGACCTAGTCGATACGAGGTCTCGAATCCGACCTGCGGAATCGGACTGCAAACAACGTTCTTGTAACCCCCGCCCTTGAGTTTGTTGTGATGCACTTTATAACGGTACTCTTCACGATTACTCCAATGGTTGGTTGTTTTCGCGTGTAAAAGTTTGTCGGCTTAAACGACTGGTTCGGTGGCCTTTCGCTCCAGTGAGTACTCTCCGCTTCATGATTGCTGTTCCTCTCATGTTGCAAGAGCTTCGAATTCGCACGGCCTGTCCCGTGGCCACCAAACCCTTCGGTATTACACCTCAGGGTTGAGCTGCTGAGGAAGCGTTTCCCTGGCGGTTTCCACGTTTTGGATGCGGCGGATGAGCACGATACAGACCACCGTGGTGATGGCCGCAAGAACGCCCACCACGTCGAATCGTGTGATGAGTCCGCTCTCAGATTTTCCCAGAATCAAGCCGGCTCCAAACGCGGCCACCCCAGCAGAGAGCTGCTGGACGGAGGAAATGATACTCATGAAGCTGCCGCGACGTTTAGCCTCAACGCTCGCAGTGATGATCGCCATCGCCGGTACCATCCGGCCCGACATGAGGACCATGAACGTGGTCGTAACGACGAGAGCCAGCGGAAGAGAGACGACGGGAAGATTCGTTACCAACAGAATCGGGATCATCGAGAGAGTAGCGATAAAAGTAAACACCCTCACCTTGCCGTGTCGGTCAGCAAGTTTTCCGATGAATCGGGAAGTGAAAATAGTCAATGCACCTCCACAAAGATAGATGTATGGCAAATCGGTTTCCTTGAGACCTACATTCTGCACCAGGTAGGGGCTGAGATATGGAATCACAGAAAAACCTGCAATCATCATAGCCATGATAAACACGAACGCGCTCAGATGATTTGGATGTGTGAGAATATACTTCACAGCTTCGAGCGGGCCTTCCTCTCTTCGTGAGGAGATATGAGCCTTCATCGGAGGCAGAACACGGGATCCGACGATGAGGACTGCGAGACTGAGAGCGGCAAGAAGGTAGAATGGCATATGCCATCCCCAATGATTAGCGAGGAAGAGGCCGATCGGAACGCCGAAGACGGTGGCGGCGGAAAACGACGACATCACCATGCCCATTGCCGCTCCTCGGCGCGAATCGGGAATCGCATCGCCGATGACGGCGAATACTGTGGCGCCCATGATTCCGGCGAACGTACCGGTGACGCCTCTCGCGGCGAGGAGAAACGGATACGACGGAGCAACGGAACAGAGGAACGTGCCGACGGTAAAGCCGCCGTACAGGGCGAGAAGCGCCGTCTTACGGTCAAAACGGTCGATCAAGAATGCCCCGACAAACCCGGCAATTCCTGCCGCGAATGTGTAGGAGGATACGACAAGGCCGAACTCCTTGGGAGAGATCGAAAATACGCGCATCAATTGCGGACCGAGCGGCATCATGATCACGAAATCGAGTAGATTCGTGAACTGAATTGAAGAAAGCACCACAAGAAGGATTAATTCGTTCTTACCGGATTCGGATGAAGAAAACGATTTTAGCATTGGCGACACATTCGGGGACGAGTGGTGGATATGGAAAAAAAGCGAAGAGGGACTGACCAATGAAGATACGGAAAAAACAGAAGGAATGATGTACGTCGTCGATGTCGAACGAGGAGGGTCGAATATCTTCCGGGGTTAGGAATTCATTTGAATCCTTTGTCGAGTTCCTGCTCGTCGATAGTTCTTGGCCAATCGTCTTTCAGCAGTCGTGAGAGTGAGCGGTCGGCGAGGATTTTCCCTCCGGACTGACAGCGCGGACAATAGTTGCATTCGTTTTCCGCATACACTATGCGTTGGACTCGTGTCTTGCAGACCGGACACGGTTTTCCGAATTTTCCGTGAACGGCCATTTCGCTGTGGAATGCTGTGACCTTCTCCGGGAATCCCGCACCCGTTTGCTGTCGAAGCCGATCAATCCACTCCCGAAGGATTTCCTGACACGCCTGGAAAAGTCGTTTGATCTCTTCGTCGTTGAGCGTGCTAGTCTGCTTCAGCGGTGATAGCTTCGCACGGTGGAGGATCTCGTCGGAGTAGGCGTTGCCGATGGCGCTAAAAAGCCGCGGGTCTGAAAGTGCTCGTTTGAGAGTGTGATTTTCCCTTGCAAGTGCGGAACGAAAAGTTTCGAGTGAAGCCGTCAGAACCTCAAGTCCGCCCCGGTCGAACGAGCGAAGCGACCTGCGACCGGCAACGAGGTGGAGTGAAGCCCTTTTCTTCGTGCTCGCTTCTGTCAACAAAAGCGTGCCGTCCCGAAAATCGAAGGCGGCGAGAGAAACCTTACCTGCGGCTTTTGCCCCCGGCGGCTTCCAATGAAACCGGCCGGCAATCATGAGATGGAATACGAGAAAGAGCTCGCCTTCGAGGGTCCAAACAATTCGTTTTCCGATCCGTTCAAGTCCGAGAACCCGTTTTCCTCTCGCCTCCTGGATATCGGGATTTACGCTGCGAACAAGGAATGGACTGGCGAGACGGATATTGTCGAGGGTTTGTTCGACGATTCTCGGCCGTAGACTCTCGATGTAGACGGTGAGATCGGGGAGCTCGGGCATGACGGAGGGGGTTTGTTACACTTGGCGGACGAAGGACCCGATCAATAACTCGCGGCTGGTGAGGCGTTTACATTGATCGTCGATCCGCTGATATTCTGCGAAGTGCTTCTGACGAAAGTTATTGTAGACAGATTCAGACTGCCATTCATCGATTGTGATATACCGTCGACGTTCTTGGATGTCCCGGTGAAGAGATGTGCCTGCATATCCTTCCCCCTTCTTAAAGAATTTCATCCAAATTCCTCGAGGCCCATACGCCTCTTCAAACTCCAACTCCAATCCTTCCTGAGGATAGAATTCCCAAACAATGACGAATCCGGATTTTTCTTCCGTCAACTTCTATCCTTCAAGCAAAGGGATTAGTGACGTCTCAATCTCATCATCGGTATTGCCCGTGTTCACGTTTCGAAACAATAGCCACTCCTCTTCAAGTGTAGCGGATTCTCCGGTTTTGAGAAGCTTCAACGATCCGAGACTTTCAACTTCCAGCATTTTCCCGTTCGTGAAGAGCTCAGCGTTGCAGCCAAAATCAGGGTACGCCCCGCGTGGATCGAATCGAAACCTCTTCAGGAAAAGGTTATCGTGATTCGCATAGGCGGCCCAACCCTTCGTGATCATCGCTCCGCACTTCTGGGGGGAGGATCTGTTGACATCTTGCTGAAGCTGGATGAATTTTTTTCCCCACGTCCATCGCGGGTCGGCCATGTCGGTATAGCTCCACAAAACCAGAGGACGAACGGGAAGCACCCGTTCGGAATGAGGCTGGAACGGTTCGTGCGGGATTATTGCGCGGCCCCCAGGGGCCATAACACTAAGCGCCCAAGGCGCGAGGGTCACGATGTTGGAATTGCGGTTGATAATCTTGTGCGTCACGCGGACATGAGCACGCTGAGGGTCGAGCAGCATACGAATTTCTTTTTGCAGGCCGCTACCCGATTCGACAGGAGCTTGTAAGACGACCTCTGTCTCTTCTTGTTTCCATTCGACGGGATTGTTGTCTGGGTGATTCGTCCAGCCGAGACGTTCTGGAGCTGCCCAAAGTCGATGTCCCCCATAACTCCGGTACTCCGCCCCACCATTCGTTCCCATCTGATCGGGATATTCCACGAATTCATTCGGCCCTCCGATGAATCCGAATCGGATGACGCGCGGGCCGACTTCAAGGGTTGCAACGAGTTCGACGGCTTCGTTCGAAAGCCGAAGGCATTGATTCCAACCTCCATATGGTACAACAGAGACTTGAGTCAATGTTTATACACTTTCCCGTCTTTCATGACGAAAGTTACCCGCGTCAACGTGCTAATGTCCGTGAGCGGATCGCCATCCACAGCAATAATGTCTGCGAACTTTCCCGGCTCGACGGATCCGATTTCTTTATCCATTCTCAGGAGCTCGGATGCACGCGTCGTCGCACAGCGGATCGCATCGATTGGTTTCATACCATAGTCGACCATCCTCGTGAATTCCCGCGCCGCCTTCCCGTGCTCAAACGCTCCCACGTCTGTCCCAAACACAATGTTGATCCCCATCTTCATAGCCTTCTGAAATGTTTCCTTGTGTCGCTCGATGATCCGCTTCGTC
>JBGOVN010000030.1:0-8518 GCA_041478155.1 Bacteroidota bacterium
CCAAATCCTTTCCTATTCTTTCTTAGGCGCTAACCGTTTCTTAATCTTTTCGATGCTCGCCTTCGCTGTCTCTGCCGCGGAATCACCCAGCAGATAAAATCCTCCCGACTTGTCGCTCAGAACAGCCTCGAGGGGCGCAATTGCTGTCTCGTCTCCCATGTCCCCAAGGACACGCGCGGCCGCGGTCCTCAGATCTGTACGCTTATCATTCAAGAGAGTGATGATCGCTGCAATCACTTCACGTCTCCCTTTTCCGACCCGGCGGAGGATCCCGAATGCTGTCGAGCGTGTACCGTTCACCTGCCCATACCGGACGCGCTGCAACGCAGCCGCAATCGCCTCCGACGTATCGAGCGTAACAAGCGTGTTCAACGCGGAGTTCGCGACAGTGTTTTGGAATGAGGGATAGGTGAGATAGTTCCGCACAAGGGCAAGCGCATGCGACGAATCCACTCGTGCGAGAGAACGGAGAGCGCTTCCAATCACACTGTAGCTCGAGTCGTCGAGGGCTGCGTGCAACGCACTCACCACGTCTCCTCCTCGAAACGATGACAGTGAACCGGCGGCTGCAATTCGCACCGCTGAGCGAACATCCTTAAGAGCGGCAAGCAGGGCGGGTTTAAGAACCGGCTTGACCGTGTCCGACTTCGCAGCGACCGTTCCGGATTGCTGGGCTGCCTCGCGTCGAACTGCCCAGAACTGATCACGCTGCATTACATTGGCAATCACCGACGCGACGTCGACTGAAGGCGGGAGCTGGACAAGGTTTTGAACCGCGCGAATTCGGTCGATGGGGTTCTTCGCTGAGACTGCCTGGTATTTCCATTCATCCACCGATTTTTCCCACTTCAGTTCTTTCAACAGCCAGTTCCCTTTATCAAAAATAACCAGTTTGGGCTTGTCCACGCACGGTATGACAAACGTCGTATCCTTTGTTAGAATTCCCACCCTCTGCGTTGAACTTCCCGACGCCGTGGTGACTTCCAGATCGACCGGCGTTCGAAATACTCCCGTGAGACTGTCCATCGTCTGTGTTTGCTTCACGCTCACTGAAATGATTTTCTGCGATTCGTTCCAGGTATAGGAGAGATTGAAAACCGGATGTCCCGCCTTGTACACCCATTCGTCGAAAAACCATTTCAGGTTTTGTCCCGTTGCCTCTTCGATCGCAACCTTGAGGTCGTTCGTTTCGACGGGCTTGAAGGCATTCTTCGTTATGTAGTACTTAATGGCTTTGCGGTAGAGGTCGTCGCCAAGGAGGAACCGGAGCATGTGCAGCACTTCCGAACCGCGTGGATAGACATTCTCGCCGTACGATTCGACGCTGACGATGGGCTTGCGTCCTCTCGTCGTGTCGACGATGATTCCCGCCTGCTGGTTTTGATACATCGAGTAGTCAAATTCATCGCGGCCAAACATGAATTCGTGATACAACGGATCGTAGTAACTCGCAAAACTTTCATTCAACCAGATGTGACGGAAATCCTTGCACGTGACCACGTCACCCCACCATTGGTGCGCAAGCTCGTGGGCGATCAAACTGGTCGGGTCGGTGTCGAGCCGCCGGCGCTTGTCGGGAGCAGTTGCGAGGTCGGCAAGCGTGGTCGCGGACGTATTCTCCATCCCTCCAAAATGATCCTGCAGAATGATCTGCGAATATTTGTCCCATGCATAGTTAAAACCGGTCGCCTCGTTAAAGAACGTAATCATCGACGGCGTGTACTTGAAGGTCTCCCACGCGTTTGTCGTATCGTCAGGATAGGTGTAGTACTCGAGAGGCAGTTTTCCGACATTCTCGCGCATGATGGTGTACTCGCCCCCGGCAATCATAATCAAGTACGACGAGTGAGGTTTGCTCTGCAACCAATGGAACGTCTTCGTCCCCTTCTTCTTGTCTTCCTTCACACTCAACAACTTGCCGTTTGAAAGGAGAGAGAATTTGCTGCTGACCGTTGCAATCACCTCGGAGGTTGACTTATCGTTCGGATAGTCGTAGCAGGGAAACCAAAAGTGGTTCGTCGTGTCTTCTCCTTGTGACCAAAACTGCGCGCGCTTCGTGGGATAGGCGGAATCGGGTCCCGTAAAATTCATTCCGTTCTTAGGAGTGCACGAGTACTCAATCGTGAGCGCGAGAGTATCTTTGTAGGAGTAGGCACGGTCGAGGTCAATCCAAAGTGTCGTTGGCGAGGACCGGAATTGCAGATCCTTTCCTTTTCCGAGAGTGACGCGTTTGATTTTCATCTCGGCCGCGTTGAACTCTACAGTTTTGAGCGACGGGAAGAGCGGCATGAGAGTGGTGGTAACCATGCCTTCCACAGACTTTGCATCGAAGTTCACAGCCACATCGATTTTATAATGAAGGACGTCATACGTCCGGTTGGGGGTCTCACCGGGGTCACGTGGAGAGAAGACCTCTTGTGCAGAGGAAAACGAGGCAACAACAACGACAAGTAAGAGAATGGTTGCAAGCTTCATACGGATTCCTTTCAGGGGATGATGGGAGAGGAAGGATTGAACGCTCGATTAATCTAAAGAGAACTTGAGGAGCAATCAAGGATACGTCGCAAGAAGGGTTTTGTTGCGTGAAGATTCGAGGATGCGGAGGAGCGATGAGCGGTTCTCGTACAGCAGAAAGCCGGATTCGTTATCCGGCCTTCATGATTGAACTCGAATCAGATCTATCTGCCCGAACGTTGGGTGCCGGCGGTACGTTGCGGACTCTCTTGAGGAGCAGATTCGGAGCGTTCCGAACCTGTTCTCTGGTTGCCCGAGGTTCTGCGCACACTATTGTCTTCCGCCGGCGCTTGGGGAGCACTCTGTGCGGTATAGGCCGGCTGAACGAAGATGATTTCTGGAGCCTGGAGAATAGGATCGCTGACAATTGGTAAAATGGGCTGGGCATAGACTGAATCATAGGAAACAGCCGCATCAGTCTCCTCCTGAATCGCGAGTTGCGTGTAACAACCTGTAAAGAGTGCAGCCATGAATCCAAATAGTATGATCGTTATGCTTTTCATTGTCAGTCTCCTTTCTCGATATCTAAGGGTTATGCTTGCAAATCAGGTGCCACGATTGGTGACTGGAATCCACCGACTATCCACCATTAATAGATCGAACGTCGAGTTTACCTGGATGGAAGTGTGTGGAAGGATAGTCGACACTGTGGTAGGGGGTGGACATCCGACCCTCGTTCATACTTGGAGTACTCACGTGCATTCGTCTGAGGGAGGATTATTTTCGGCTCAAGACCCAGAACAAAGCTGGAGTTCGTCCGTCTAATCCATCGTGCATTTGCGAATTTGGAACCGTCAATTGAATTGCGAGGAGGGTGTATGAAACGAAGAGTGCGTATCACGAGAATACTATTAAGGTCGTTCGCAACGCTGCTGCCAGTTACCGCCGCAGTTATTTCTTTCGGTTGCGGCGGCCTGGAGCTGCAGAGTGTGTGGAGTAACGAGGGGGTCAAAATTGATGGCGTAGCGGCTAATTGGCGGGATTCACTTTGGGTCGAGAAGGACGGAATAAAATTCGCCGTCATGAACGATAATGAATACCTCTATCTCGCTGTGGTTGCTGCTAAACCCGACCTTCGGCGTCAAATCATGATGCGCGGCCTTACAGTCTGGTTCGACCCGGACTCCCGCGAGAAGAAGAACATCGGGATACGCTATCCAATCGGGATGACCGAAGGGGGCGACGGATACCGGCGGGAGGAGTCGTACGCTCAGAGCTCGATGTCATCTCCAATGGCAGAATTTGAGTTTGTCTCGCCGTTTGAGCGGGACAGAATGCGAGTCCCCGTAATCGCAGGAAGGGGTGTTCAATTGAAAATAAACAATGAGCAGGAATCTCTACTGTACGAGTTGAGAGTGCCGCTTCATTCTTCCACCGACCATCCGTATTCCGCGGAGACGACTGCAGGTTCCAAGATTGGTGTAGGCGTTGAGGTGGGAGGAGTCTCACGAGGCTCAGCGGGCGATCGAGGCGGTGAGGGAGAAGGAGGAGGAATTGGCGGCGGAGGACGCCGTGGAGGAGGCGGACGCGGGCGCGGTTCCGGCGGAGGCTCTCGCTCGCGACCGCCTGGATCAATTAGTCCCATCGAGGTGTGGGCAACGGTCCAGCTGACAGCAAGAGCAAAATAGATCTCATTTGAATAAACTAGATCGCACACTTAAGACGAGCAATCATCAGGAACTCACACGCTCAATTCGCTCTCCATCAACGTGCATTGGGAAGTCTCGATTGTTC
The DNA here is from genome assembly GCA_041478155.1 of Bacteroidota bacterium. Lineage (GTDB taxonomy): Bacteria > Bacteroidota > Ignavibacteria > UBA10030 > UBA10030 > JBGOVN01. The sequence continues at coordinate 4,249 of JBGOVN010000030.1, forward strand.
CCCCTGTAAAAGATGACAGAGCCCAAACGAGGATAAGACACCTGATCGAAGGACGAGCTCGCCCTGAACCCACCAGTCGCCGAAGTCGAAAGGGACAATCATCGGCAGAGTACGTGGGAACGATAGTTCGACGTCCGAAGTTTGCACGACCACAGCCTGGTCCAAGCCGTGATGCCATATTTGTAATCGTCAAACGAGAAGCCGAATGCAGAGAATTTCTACCTGGTTATTGAACTATCAACGGAACGTATATTCACAAACCGGTGAAGACGGAATAATCGGGAAGATCCTTGATGTAATTCCTCAAACTGATAAATGGTGCGTGGAATTTGGTGCATGGGATGGATTATACCTCACGAACACACGGAATTTGATCGAATCCAGGGGGTACTCAGCAGTCCTCATCGAAGCTGATAAGAAAAAGTTTCGGGATTTACAGCGCAACTATTCTCAGCGCACGAATGTCATTACAATAAATAAATTTGTTGGGTTTGCAGAAAAAGACAATCTTGACCAGATTCTCAGGGCCACGCCCATCCCTTATGATTTTGATATCCTCTCGATCGATATTGATGGAAACGACTATCATGCCTGGAATGCCATATCGAGATTCAAGCCGAAGGTAATTGTTATTGAATTCAATCAAACCATTCCGACACACGTACGATTTGTCCAACCCGCCGACTCATCCGTCAATCAAGGCGCAAGCTTATTGTCCCTCGTCGAATTGGGAAAGAAAAAAGGCTATGAACTGGTTTCAGTCTTGCCATTTAATGCATTCTTTGTGAGACAAAAATACTACCCAAGATTCCGAATCAAATCGAATGCTCCCGAAGTTCTTCGGACTACCTTCGAGGGTATTACCTATCTGTTTTCAGGATTTGATGGCACCATTTACTTAGATGGATGTCGCAGACTGCCGTGGCATTTTATTGACTTGAAAGAATCTAGAGTTCAGCATTTGCCAAAATTTCTTCGGAGACTTCCCACCACTTATACAATTTTGCACAAGGTAGCGCTGGCCTTCTATTTTCTGTTCACGGAGCCGAGCAGGTTCATCATGGAAATTCGTATGCGGGTAGGTCGCCTAACCAAGCACGATCGTTGATCCCCGATTCCAGTGAATAACTCTTCTGCTTCTTTATTGTTCTTATTGTCGTTCATTCCATAGAACCCTCCTTATGATTCATTAATACTTCAAACCTGAGCACTACTCACGCGTCGCATCCCTTGCATTTCCCTAACATTTCTGCTATCCTGTCGTTGATTTTATCGCCCCTTTCTTCTTCCCATCTCCCGTAGGAGTTCTTATGAGACGCTTGAGACTTTCCTGTTCCGCTCTTATGTTCCTCGCGATCCTGGCCACTGGCTCCGCGCTATCACAATCAATGTCGGACGACCAGCTTCGCATCAAGGCGGAGAAACTCTCGAAACAGTTCATCATCGCCGATACGCACATCGACGTACCGTACAGAATCCATGGGCACTGGGAGGATATTTCTCAGCGAACCGAGAAGGGAGAGTTCGATTACGTTCGTGCTATGCAGGGTGGATTGAATGCTCCGTTCATGTCGATTTATGTGCCGGCGGAACGGGAAAACAACGGCGCAAAACTTTACGCCGACACGCTCATCGACATGGTAAACAATTTTGCTACTCGCTGGCCGGATAAGTTCATGATCGCCCAATCGACGGCGGATGTGAACGCTCAGTTCAAGCTTGGGAAAATCTCGTTGTGTCTGGGAATGGAAAACGGCTCACCCGTCGAAGGGAAACTCGAAAACGTTAAGTATTTTTACGGCCGGGGTATCCGCTACATTACTCTCACGCACGGCAAGGATAATCACATCGGCGACTCCTCATACGACACGACCCACACGTGGCACGGACTGAGCCCGTTCGGCAAGAGCCTCGTCGCGGAAATGAACCGAGTCGGTATCATGGTGGACATCTCACACGTCTCGGACGACACATTCTTCCAGGTCATGCAAATCGCGAAAGCTCCCGCCATTGCTTCACACTCCTCGTGCCGATTCTATACGCCAGGGTTCGAGCGGAACATGTCGGACGAAATGATCCAGCTCCTCGCGAAGAACGGCGGTACGATTCAGATCAATTTCGGCTCCGACTTCCTGCGCGAGGACATTCGAAAACAGGAAGATGCGCAGCGAAAAGAGATAAATAAATATTTTCAGGCCAATAATCTAAAATCCTCCGACACAACTGCCCAGGCATACGCCCGCCAGTACATGAAGGAACACCCGGTCGACTTTGCCGATGTTAAGGACGTGGCCGAGAATATCAACCATGTCGTCAAACTTGTCGGTATCGACCACGTCGGTATCGGGTCGGACTTCGACGGCGTAGGAGATTCGCTTCCAACGGGCTTGAAGGACGTTTCGCAGTATCCAAACCTGATATACGAGTTGCTGAAGCTCGGCTATTCGGATTCCGATATTCAAAAGATTTGCGGAGGGAATCTCCTGCGGGTTTGGGGCCAGGTCGAAAAGGTTGCCAGGGAACTTCAGGGGAAGAAATAGGATTCGGCTCAGCGAATAAAGGAAGAATCGGGAAGAACGATGCGGAACACCGAGAGCTCAATCGAGTACTCTCAATCCTTCAAAGGTGATGGAATGTTGAAGATCTTTTGCTTCGTTATACTTGTTCCGTCCCTCCTCATTGCTCAGCAGCAGAAAAAACTAAAAGTCTACATATCCGTCGACATGGAGGGTGTGGCAGGAGTCGTTACAGACGACCAGCTTGCGCCCGGCTCGTTTGAGTACGAGCGGTTCCGCCTATTCATGACCAAAGAAGCAGTCGCAGCGGTCAACGCCGCCAAGGGTGCGGGGGCAACAGAGATCGTGGTCAGCGATTCGCACGGCAACGGCGAAAACCTCCTCATCGAGCAATTCCCGAAAGACGCGCGCATCATCCGTTCCTGGCCCCGCCGGCTTTCGATGATGGCGGGCATTGATAACACATTCGATGCGGTTCTGTTTATCGGCTACCATTCTTCCACCACCAACACGAACGGAGTACGCGCGCACACCTTCTCGAGCGCACGATTCACCAGAGTGACGGTAAACGGCATCAACGTCACGGAAGGGGCGTGGAACGCAGCAATCGCGGGTCAGTTTGGCGTGCCAGTTGTCATGATGTCGGGTGACGATGCGGCATGCACCGAAGTACGCTCCGTAGTCGGCGGTATCGAAACTGCCGAGGTGAAGAAATCCCTCGGATTTCACTCAGCAAACTCGATGACCCCCGAAGCCTCCTGCGAACTGATAGCCGCAAAGGTGAAATCGGCACTGCAACGTTTATCGGACTTCAAGCCCTACGTCGTCAAGTCTCCCGTAACGCTGGAGTTGGCTTTCAAACACTATCGTCCGGTAGAGGTCTTAGGGTACTTGAAGGGAGTCGACCGGATCGATTCACATACGATCCGTTATGTGGGGAAGGATATGCTCGATGTCTCGGATTTCGAACTGTTCGTGACGACCTACAACATCGGCCTCGAACCGTAGAACGCTATCGTCAGGGGGACGTCAGCCTTCTTTTTCCCGACCCGTCTGCGTTCATAATCCACAATCCTCCATCCCCAAGAGTTGCCCGCATGTAGACGATCTTTGATCCGTCAGGGCTCCACGCCGGATAATCCCCCCCATCACTCGTCAAGACGATGGCCAGTTGAGTTGTGACTGAAGATTTCCAGACCTCGACGTAGTCGTTGGGAGGGTTGAGGCTGAAGAGGAGGTCGTTGCCGGACGCACTCACCGACAAAAATCCTGCTACCCCTCCCGAGCTGAAAGAGTAGAGACTGCGGACAAGATTTGTATCGTACCGAACAGCATAGACGCCATACGTCAACTGTCCGCTGAACGAACCTTCGTTCACGAGCGCAACAATTTCGACTCCGTCCGGATGCCAGGTGGGATAATCACCACCTAAGAACACGGCGGTCGCCGAGTCAGTCTTCAGGTTGAGAGCATAAATTCCGAGCCCTGTTCGAACGAATGCCAGAGTTCTCCCGTCGCGCGACCACGCGGGTCGAATATCGAGACTCGTCGACGTCAATTGAATGAGAGAGTCCCCCGTCGCTTGTTGTTTGTATAGTTTTCCGTTCTGAGAGAACGCAACCCATTTGCTATCGGGAGACCACGTCGCGCCGATCGCGTCCCCGGAGTGGAGCAAGCGCCGGTTTGCCCCTGATGTATCAATCAGGTAAATTCCCGTCACGTTGTTGATCGTTGCCGTGAACGCCACGGTGTTA
>JBGOVN010000286.1:0-2977 GCA_041478155.1 Bacteroidota bacterium
GTGATTCCGCTACCCAAAGTCATGTGAATACTTCCAGGATTGTGAGGGTGTAGCGGAATTAAACACACAAATGGCCGTCCACCACACACCGCCATGATTTCGACGGGCGTGTATAGAAGCCTTTTGATTCTGAATTCAGAAACATTCAACTAATAGTGGATGATTTCCAATCTCTTGCGCGGGGCTATCCGAAATCGTCGGCGTTGTGCGTGGGGCTTGAACGTGCGTTTAATTTCGACACAATTACTCCACCATTCGTATTTCTACTTAGGTCCGTGTGCCGAAATTTCGGCTTGTGGGATGGAAGATCTGCATGTGGGTTTCGATTTCGGCCTCCTTTCTCCCGCAACCAATTTCATATCAATGTGCGGGATGCCGTACAGCGGCATTTGGTCACTTTCTTTGGAGGGGCAAAGAAAGTGACTCCCACCGAAGGTGTGAACAAAGTCTACCCGTTGAGGATTTCGGGCAGAGTTCTTTCCTGACACTTTCTTCATAAGTAAAATGGCCCCGATCTCCCTCAGGGTAGCAGAACTGATATCTTTCAAAAAGACCTTTGATGGTGATTGTCCGACGCAAGAAAACCAAAACACTACACCCTTTGCTTCTCCTGCCTCTTCTGCTTATTTTGCTCCCCCACAACGAGGAACAATTCTGCTCATGCGCGGCAATAGACTTCTTAAGCTCCTCGACTACTATGCGGGAAGCATCGTTATTCTCCTCCTTTCCATTCTCCCATCAAGGAAATCGCAGCTCAACTCACGGGCTGTTAGAAACATTCTTGTGATAAAGCTGGCTGCTCTCGGTGATACCCTGCTTCTCGTACCAACCCTCCGTTCGCTCAGGAGTGACTATCCGGATGCCTCCGTCACGTTCCTGGGTACTTCCATCAATGAACACCTTGTTCATTTGTTTCCGAAGTATGTCGACCGTTTTATCAGGTTCGAGGTAACAAAAGCCGTACGAAATCCATCCTACTTTCTGAACTTTCTCAAGACACTTCGACAAGGTCGATTCGATATTGCTTTCGACTTTGAACAATGGTCGATGATTACGCCGATCATTTGCCGGCTTGCGAGTGCCAGGCACACAGTAGGATTTAAGACCCACAGACCGATCCGTCATCTCTTGTACGATACTGCCGTAGAACGCGTACGAGACCGGCATGAAGCTGGGAACTTTCTTTCCTTGCTTCGTCATCGGGAAGTCAACAAGGGGGACCTCCGCCTCGAGCTACCCGTTAATTCTGAATTGAGGAAGCAGGTGAGGTCGGAGCTTCTCCGTCGCGGGTTGAAACAATCTCAGCGCCTGATAATCATTCATCCCGGCAGCGGCAATCACGGATTTCCGAAGGAATGGCCTGTTCGATCGTATGAGTCGCTGTGCAAGAAATTGGTTCAGGACTTCAAGCCTTTTGTCGTCTTAACCGGAACCCCGGCGGAGCGTCATCTCACCGGGTACTTACAATCGACAATCCCTGAAGCAAGCACGATATGGTCCGATGGGGATTTGGAAAAACTGACCGCACTCCTTTCGATGGCCGATCTCTTCATTTCAGGGAACAACGGAATCATGCATATGGCGGCGGCACTCAAGGTCCATCAGATCGCTCTTGACGGTCCGAACGACCCGAAGAAATGGGGACCTCTGAGTTCCAACGCCGTCGTCATCAGGTCAAGTTGTCCGGGCTGCCCCTGTCTCGACCTTGGATTCGAGTTCCACCGAACTGACGGATTCTGTATGGCTCAGATCTCGGTCGATGAAGTCTATCACGCGGCGAAGAGTATATTACGTAACAAGAAAGTAAGACATTGAGATCCTCGGGTATGACTCTTCGAAGCACAAGTCGCAGGCTTATCGAGTGTGGCTTGCCGCTGATCCTCGTCTCCATGATTGCGTCTGCACAATCTTCCTCCGATTCCAGCGGCACGGTGTTCGACATCGTCATTCGAGGCGGCCGGGTAATGAATCCTGAGAACAATTTCGACCAGATTGCGAACGTCGGAATTTCGGGCGGCACTGTCAAAACTCTTTCGTCGAGCCCGCTCCACGGAAGGAGGGGGATCGATGCCTCGGGTCTTGTCGTTGCTCCGGGATTTATCGACATCCTTTCGTACAACCCGAACTCGATCGGTGTCTGGAATAAAATTGCGGATGGCGTAACGACCAACCTTGCGATGCACGGCGGCGCTTCGAACCCCTCGGCATGGTACGCGGAGTATGAGAAACAGCGTCCACCGTTGAACTACGGCGCATCGTTTTTCTACACCGAAGCAAGGAATCAATTCAATCTTACACGATACCAGAGTGCCACTCCGGAGCAAATTTTGAAACTTCTGGCTATCGCGGAGCGAGCGCTGAAAAAAGGGGCGCTGGGGGTTTCCTTCTCTCCGGAATACGTGCCTGGAATCTCCGCCGGAGAGATTCTCCCGCAGGTGCTACTCGCCAAACGCTACGGCGTTCCCATCTTCTTTCACGTGCGATATTCCGACATGGAACCGCCCGGGACGAACATCGAAGCGCTCGAGGAAGTGATAGAGTATGCGAGGAAAACAGGGGCGTCGATTCATATCGACCACATTAATAGTACCGGCGGTACATTCTCCATGAAGCAGTCACTCGCCATGATCGAAACAGCCCGGGCGTCAAACCTCGACATTTCATCTTGTGTCTACCCGTACAATTTCTGGGGAACCTATCTCAACTCGGCCCGTTTTGACAAAGGATGGCAGCAACGTTTCCACATTTCGTACGGCGATCTGCAAATCGCGGGTACGGCGGAACGTTTGACGGAAAAGAGTTTCAAAGGATATCAGAAGGATGGAAAACTCGCTGGTGCTTATGCGATTCCGGAGGAGGACGTTGTCGAAGCTCTGCGCGCGCCGTTCGTGATGATCGGGAGCGACGCGATCCTGGGGGCTGGTTACAATAACCATCCGAGGTCATCCGGCACGTTTGCGCGAACGATTGCGATGTA
>JBGOVN010000167.1:0-4151 GCA_041478155.1 Bacteroidota bacterium
GCACAACTGTCGACCTTGACCAATTGCGCGAACGGATTGGATTTGTCACGCAAGACACGCAGTTGTTTTCGGGTACGATTCGGGAAAACCTGACATTTGTTAATCCCGGCGCATCCGATTCCGAGTGTATGGAAGTATTGTATCAGGCGGCGTGTCAGAGTCTTCTTGGTCGAGCCGACAAAGGACTCGACACGATCATCGGAGAAGGAGGAGTGAAAGTGTCGGGGGGAGAAAAGCAGCGGCTCTCGATCGCACGGGCGCTTCTTCGAAGGCCCGACCTGCTTGTATTTGACGAGGCGACATCGTCGCTGGATTCATTGACGGAGGAAGAGATCAGCGGAACGATTCGGGAAATCTCAGCGCGAAAAGACATGACGACTATTATGATTGCACACCGGCTCTCTACAGTGTTGCACGCGGATCGGATCTTTGTGCTTGAACTTGGTTCGATTGTTGAATCCGGCAAACATAAAGAACTCCTCGATCAAAAAGGATTGTACTATGCAATGTGGCGTCAACAGATCGGAGAGCGCACGGACGGAATGATAAAAGCAGCACTCGACGGTGTCAAAATCGCGGCAAGAAACTAATCAGCCGCGAATGATATCAGCCTCGCTCATTCTTACCTTCCTCCTCGACCCGCGAGTCGAATTGCTCGGAACACTGACAACCGATTGACTGGGAGGACTTTCCGGAAGCTTACTCGCTGAGCTGAAATTCCTTATCCTTGGGGCGTACTTCATTGTGCATTCGGCGTAGAGCGTCGTAGGCCGACTGGCTCCCGCGGGTCGCGCACTTACGGTACAGCGAGGCTGCCTCCCCCTTATCCTCCTTCACCTCAATTCCCTTTTCGTAGCAATATGCCAGTGCCGTTTCCGCAATGAGAGATCCTCCTGCCGCGGCATTCTTCACAAGAGCGATACACTCCTTCAAATCCTTCGTCCTGAATTCACCCACGATATTCGCCATGGCAATCCGAATATCCCCTTCGAGGCTCCCTTTCTTCGAGGCTCGTATCCAGAATTGCATCGCAGTTTGTTTGTCCTGTTTGACCCAGCGTCCGGATGAGTAACAAAGCGCGAGTTCCATCATCGCCGGCACATAATTTTTGTCCGCTGCACGTTGAAGAAGCTGGAATGCCTGCTGTTCGTTCAGCAGTTTGTCGAAGCCGAGGGCGGTCAGACCGGCCCAAACGTAGAGCGCCGCCGCGTCATTGCCCGTTGCGCGAGTTTGCAGCTGACTGCCGAATTGCGGCTGCTGGATGAGAGCTAAGAGAAGATGCGGTCCGCGGGGAGAATCGTGACGCACTGCTCGGATGTAGTAGGACGCGGCAGCGATGAGGTCGGGCGGGACGACGACCCCTTTCTCGAAACAGCGCCCCATCAGCACGAGCGCTTCAGGGCTCCCCAGTTCCGCAGCCTCCGCAACGATCCGAAACCACGAAGAATCGGACCTCGTAGACTTGTCTTCGTGTGTTCGAAACTCCGGGACAGCATTCGTTTCAAGTTCCTGCAGGGCTTCCTTTGCAAGCGTCGAATCCGGAACGTCCGCGCTCGTATCGGAATGAAAATTCAGGAATACAAACCCAAGCGTGCTGTCCGGAAGCGGCTTTGCCCTTTTTGTTATTCCGGCATCGGCAGTATTCTTCCCTTCATTGTTCGATTGCGCCGGCTGATTTCCCAACCCTCGCTTCTCGAGTTCCTTCAGCGTCTCTTTGGCGGGAGCGTATCCCTCATCGGCGGCTTTTTTTACGAGACGGTATGCTTCATTCCAGTTTCGCGGCACGATAAGGTCTTCTGTGTAAAGCAGACCGAGGATGTGCGTCGACTCCGACATGTCGTGGTCCGATGCGAGGCGAAAAAAACGAAACGCTTCGAACGGATCCCATGGGAGGCCCCACCCACGGTTGTAGAGGATTCCCATATTGAACTGGGCGAGCGGTAATCCCTGCAACGATGCTTTGAGAATCCAGGATGCAGCCTTCGCGGTGTCGGCAGGAAACCCCTTGCCGAGCAGCAGCCGATATCCGAGTTCCGCCTGAGCGACCGGGTCTCCGTTGTTGGCTTTTTGCATCAGGACAAAATCTTCGAGGAGCTGCCAGTTGAGGTCCGACTCACGTATGAGAGATGAGGGATACAGAGGTCTGCCCCAACGCTGGTCAGGTTTCTCCTTACGTTGAGCGAAACTGGTAAATAGGCTTGCGAGAAAAAAGAAAGAATAGAACAGGAAGCGGGTAGCTGGGCTGGTCAACGGCTCGTCCTGAGAGTGAAAGATCGCCACGTTAGACGTAGGGTTAATCTCAAAAGTTTCTTTCCGACAATTGCTCGCACAATTTCGTATATTGTCTTCCCAATTGCACTATCCCCCCACGAATTTCCCGGTTTGTTCATGAGCGATACAAAAATTATTTTTTCGATGATCGGCGTTGGCAAAGTCCATAAGCCGAACAAACAAGTGTTAAAGGACATCTATCTGTCCTTCTATTATGGAGCAAAGATCGGAGTGCTTGGCCTGAATGGCGCAGGGAAGAGCACACTCCTTCGTATCATTGCCGGCGTCGATAAGGACTTCCTCGGTCAAGTCACCGCTCAAAAGGGAATTACGTTCGGCTACCTTCCGCAGGAACCCGAGCTGGATGCTTCAAAAACTGTGAAGCAAATTGTCGAGGAGGGTGTCGCAGAAATCGTGAAATTGCTGAAACAATACGAATCTGTTAACGACCAGCTGGCGCAGCCCGACGCGGATTATGATCAATTGCTCGAAAAACAGAGCAAATTGCAGGAACAGATCGAACATCTGAATGCGTGGGACCTTGACAGCAAACTCGAACAAGCGATGGATGCTCTCCGTTGTCCTCCGGGTGAGACGACTATTGCCATCCTCTCCGGCGGCGAACGAAGGCGTGTCGCGCTATGCCGCCTCTTGCTGCAGGAACCCGACGTTCTGCTCCTCGACGAGCCGACGAACCACCTCGACGCCGAGTCGGTCGCATGGCTGGAGCTTCACCTGAAGCATTATAAAGGCACGGTCATTGCCGTAACGCACGACCGTTACTTTCTTGACAACGTTGCCGGGTGGATACTCGAACTTGACCGGGGGGAAGGAATTCCGTTCGAGGGGAATTATTCCTCATGGCTCGAGCAAAAGAAGAAGCGCCTCGAAGTCGAAGAGAAACAGGAATCGAAACGTCAACGGGTGCTTCAGAGGGAACTCGACTGGGTACGACTGAATACCAAAGGGCGCCATGCGAAAAGCAAAGCGAGGATCGCCGCGTACGACAGGATGCTGTCGGAACAGAATGAGAAACGGGAAGACGAGATTGAGATTTACATTCCGCCCGGTCCCAGACTGGGCGATACCGTCATTGAGACAGACCATGTCTCGAAGGCGTACGGCGATACACTTCTGTATGACGACATGTCGTTTGCCTTGCCTCGCGGTGGCATCATTGGGGTCATCGGACCCAACGGAGCCGGAAAGACGACGCTCTTCAAAATGATCATGGGTCAGGAAAAAGCAGACGGAGGAACGATAACCATCGGTGAAACTGTCAAGTTCGGATACGTGGATCAAAACCGTCCGTTGAATCCCGAGAAGACCATTTGGGAGGAAATTGCCGGAGGGGAGGAGATCTTGAAGCTCGGAAATCGGGAAGTCAATTCGCGGGGTTACGTCGCGAGGTTCAATTTTTCCGGGACAGACCAACAGAAGAAAGTCGGCGTGCTATCAGGCGGCGAGCGGAACCGCGTTCATCTCGCAAAAGTGCTCAAGGAAGGAGCAAACGTTCTGTTGCTTGACGAACCGACCAACGACCTCGACGTTAATACCCTCCGTGCCCTCGAGGAAGCGTTATCGGGTTTCGCCGGTTGCGCCGTGATCATCTCGCACGACCGCTGGTTTCTCGACCGAGTTGCCACGCATATTTTAGCGTTCGAGGGAGACAGCAGCGTCGTATGGTTCGACGGAAACTATTCGGAATATGAAGAGCATCGCAAACAGAAACTGGGGATCGCAGCCGACCAACCGCATAGGATAAGATATAAGAAACTTATGAGAGGATGAAGAGTTGGAAAGAGGAGGTAGAGGTGAAGGTAGAGTAGGGATACGCAGGAACAAGTAGGCAGGTAGCAGTAGGATGTATGCAGAGAGAA
>JBGOVN010000032.1:0-8178 GCA_041478155.1 Bacteroidota bacterium
CTTGAGCAACGGCCATTTCTGCCAACGACTTGTATCGCTGGAATTCAGACTTAATCGAGTCGAGTATCATTTCCTTTTCCTGTCCTGGAAAAGCCGACGTTTATCGCCCGGGCATCAGGCCTTCTGACGACTTCTTTGTATCGGATTTCCAGATGACGGCGCCGCGTGTCCGGAGATACGTCCCGTTTGCAAGCATGAAATGCTGCCGTCCATCGCGGCCTGCTCTGACCATAACGAATTCAGCGTCAGTGGCAAGCGAATCGCCGGGGAGAGGATGTGAACCAAAGCGAAGGATTTCAGTCGTATCACCTCGATGGACCAGTACAGCCCCGGCTCCGATCTCCCTTACGTCAATATCATTCCCAGCCGCAGCAACAGGCACGAGCACAACCGTGAATTCGACAGCGTGAGTCGTTGTCGATATCTGGTCGAAGGCGATCCACTGGATTCGTTCTGTCCGGCCGGGAAGCACGTCACTCGTGCTGGCAGCCATCCCATCGCCCTGTCGCATTCGGGCGTCCGAGGGGGAAAAGAAAAGTTTGAACCCCGGAGCTTCCGACGTGGATAATCCGTTCTGGGATTTCATCAGGTGAAGCGGTGTGTGAAGATTCCAGCTTAACGTGTCGCCGGCCTTCTTGCAAACAAGCCGATCGTTGATGACCCAGTAGAACGGCTTTACAAAGGCGATGCTGCGACGATGGACCACCCCCTTGGAGTTGTACCCGAGATGCTCACCACCGAAATAGTCGAGGGTTTCGGAAGAGTACCACGTGACCTCCCGTCCCTCGGTGCCCTCCCGTTCGATGTTTGAGTTGTTGACGGTTACCATGTTGTGGGCGGCTGAAGACTTGTACCAGGGAACATACAGCGGGTCGTCATACGTCAGCCCGAGACCGGCGTCAACGGCGAGCGCTCGTCCATTCGCGTAGAATTCAAAATCGAGCATATCGTTGTGGGTGTGTGATCCATTCCACTTGCCGTAATTAATGTTCATGTAAAGCGCATTGCGAGTCCAGTCTGTGCGCATGACCGCAAAGCCTGACGAAGGCATGTTTCGTGAGGTGAACGCGGGCAGCGAGACGCCTGCAGCCGGTGCATGAATGCCGAAGAGGTTCGCCAACACCCCATAGATTTCGGGTTTCCCGTAAAAAGATGCCGCGTCCTGTAGAAGAAAAACGGGCAGGAGACCGCGGTGGCTGTCGTTGATGGCGGGAATCTCTCCCGTTGGAGCTAGCATCGTAATCCACCAGTCGATTGTCCTTGACATTCGCTCGCGAATGGCGCGGGCTAAAGGTTCGTCCTGATTGTGATTTGTCAGGAGGTAATAGAGATTGCGATACGCGACGTACGTGGCTTGAGTATAGTTGCGCGGAGAGCGTTCGGAATGTCCTCCGTCCTCAAAAAAATCCTGCTCAAGATGCTCATGCATTCGCTGAAGACCAAGTTGAAGCCAGTTCGAGGATTCTCGAAATTCGGGGAACGTGAGGGCAATCTGCGTGAGCATGTACGAGCCGTGAATCTGCCAGTTTCCCGACCTGTAACCTTCCCAACGTTCGAGCTCGTAGAGCCAGCGTGCGGCGCCGAGAATCGTTTTCAACATTTTTTCGTGTGTCTGCCAGGTCCGGTGCGAATAGGGGAGGAGGTAGTGCTCGATGAACATTCGATTGCGCACCCCGAGACCGAGCTCATAATAGACAACGTCGAGGTCGGGAATACTCCCTTCGATGCGATTCCTCTGGTCGTACCACTGTCGAAAGTAGTCGTCAAACGCCTCGAGATACCGTTCGTTTCCCGTAAGGACGTAGGCAGCATTCAACGGTCTGGACCAGATCCAATAATGAAAGCCGTATTTTCCGGATTGTCCAACATTGCGGTTGAAATCGACAGCAGGGCCGAACTCCAGGACGATATCACCCCACGCCTGAATCCGATGCTGGACAAGCATCTCTGCTCTGTGCAGAATCGAATCGCGCTCCTCCGGATATTGGCGGACGTACGAGCGAAGACTGTCATAGTCCACAAGCATGTCCGTGTCAATGAGTAAATGATAATTCTTGGTGACATACTTCGGCTGATGTTTTGCTGACCAGTACTGTGCCCAGGCGGCATACGAAGCCGGATAATCCTTCTTTGCTGTGGCTGTGCTTACTTCCCCGAGGGCTCGGGAGGAAAGGTCGATGGCTGAAAACAGATCTGCGTCACTGATCGATTTGATCGCATGCCTAAAATAGGTTGAGTCAGTCAGATGCGACTGGGCGTTCAAGTTCCGTTGGGACCGGAGCGGATGGAACGTAAAAGCTAGGGAAAGAAGAAGAAATGCGATCCTATGGATTTTTTTCATTCGCTTTTTAATCCTCAGTTCTATGGCCGTAAGAAAAACGTGTAACACGAATTTGTTTTAAAGGGCACTCGTTGCCGGCTCTTCAGAAGTTTTCTCTAAAACTGGCGGACACCCTTCCACGATATTTCAATGTTTTTGCTCATCCATTCACGCGGAGCGTGCTAAGGGTTTGTTTAACCATGACAGTTCACTTCGGTCCAAAAATCAACATTCCGATTGTTTTGAGATCCAACCACGATTGATTTTGATTGTATCCAGCCCAAATGTGCTGGTTCTTTCGATAGTTTAAGCCGTCGTTGTCGTTTATCGCGACGTCGAACCCAAGCTTATATCCCGGTTTCGCCGGGATATTCAGTGTGGCGATCGGGAATCGGCAGATCATGGAGTATCCATGGGCCGTCCTTCTATAGTATGTCTCCGCCCCGGGCGCAAGATTCGGTTTGGGAAGCAAAGGCCCTCCCGCAGAGCCTCCCTTCCAAACACTTGGCCCAAAATCAGATACGCGATACTCCGCCATGGAAAGCTGTCTGTACAATCCAGGTGTCGGCGGGTCGGCTCCCTGGTCCGAATTCGTCCGAGTGTCGAGTATAACCTCCATGCAATCGGAGTCCCAGGGATAACTCATTCTCGGAAAATCCCAATGAGTTACCAGGGAATCATCCAGCACTTCCGCGCCAACGTAGAGATATGTGTCGTCATACATTCCGTACACACGTGCGGAGAGGTCTGCCGGACCGTTCCAGGGTTGATTTCCCATCAACAACCTGGAAACCTGATTGAGATCGTCAATCGTCATCGGGTTTGACCTGTTCCAACCGCTCCAGCTTCCGTCGAGTGAGAGTTTTTGTTTGGTAAAATGGGCGACCCCTGCATAGAAATCGTGCTCGACCTCGTAGCTGAACCCCCCGCTGGAAACTCTTGCGCGGATGGGATAACGTTGGTTGCTTGAATTGTAACCCGCCAGTTTGACCGGAAATATTACGCGCCTCACGGATCCTGCATTTATCTCGACCGACCTGTCGATTGATCCTTTGACGTTCAAACCTGCATTCGGAGTGATATGCAGCTTCACACTTTGAGTCTCATGTGTATTATTCTTCAGCGAGACCGACAGAATTTCCTTTTCGGCGTTGGGCATCATCAATTCTACGCTGACCGGTACAGTCGCGCCAAATGATTTAAGGACGGTCTGCGATCCGAACGAGACGGCGACCTGATACGTTACCGGGGGAGTGTTGTTCGGTATTTCGAGGTCGACATCGAAGGCTTGGGAGCTCCGCGGTCCAATTTGTTTTGTTGCAGAAACTTTTCCGGAAATCCAATCTCCCGCTAACGCATAAGCCTGCGGAATCGTCCTTCTCTCGACAGTGCCCTTGTGCAACGACCTCAGATTGACGATTCCACCCCACCAATTCAACTGGCTTCCGACTCGTTCCTCCCAGTGATTCACCAGTTCAATCTTAATATTTCCCTCGACAGAATTATCCGTCGGGTTCCAGACCTTAAACCGAAGTTTATTCGTGCGCCCCACATACAGCGTGCTGTCGTCGGGTGTGACGATCTCGATGGCGACGTCATCGCGCTTCCGGAGAACGATCCGCTCCGCCTGGCGCTCGAAGGGAACCTTTTTTCCGTTGACTTCGACCGTCGATACGCCCGGAGCCCACACAACGACCGAATTGAATTGACTCGGCAAAACGAGCGCGAGCTTGTCGCTCTCCCATCGACATTCTAGTTCGGAAAGAGAAAAATCCGATCTGACGAGAGTATTCGTTCCATCGTTCAGTTCTCGAACATTAAAGCCGGCAGCAAACACCGGCCGGTTGTTTCGGGTCCGCATGATACTGTACCGGGAACGGGGGATATCAACTTGGACGACATCCGTACCGTCGCTGCGATGGACAACGTATGCGTTTCTTCCTGTAGCCTCGAAACCGCTCACGGTCGGTCGCGAGTCATAAGCCTGCAGCAAGTTTGCGTAGCGTGTAGAGTCGGTTTCGCGGCGGCTGAAAACCATCGGCAGCGGTCTCGGGTCTTTGACCATTTGTTTATAGAACCCTCCAATGCGGGGAGAGATAGATTGGAAGACCTGCGTTTGCTTTTCTCCGATTGCCTTGACCAGAAAATGCCGGCCTTCGTCTGTGAACACCCCGTCCCAGGATGAATCGGTAAACGCCGAGGAGATTTCTGTGAGCTGGTCGTATCCGGGAATTCCCGGTTGGTGGCCGAATCGGTCGATCGGTTCAGGATTGAGGTCGAGGTGATCAAGCTTGAGACTTCCAAAGCTGTGGAGCGGCCAATCGATGATTTTTTTCTCGGGGGAGGCAATATCGAAGAGGTCGATGAAATAATCGCCCGCTTGAATGACCGTGCGGGTGAGTTTCGTTCCTGGGTAGGCGGTTTCTGAACCGCCGGAGGCAACTTGCAGTGAGGGAAGAGCGCCAAAGAAGATCCCGTGTCCGTTCGTCCACGTTTGCGTAGTCTGGTTGATGACCACCGTGTTGTGTGCGATCGTCTGGCGGAACCAGAGCTGGAGCATTGGGTCGAAATACGACTCGTTGAGCGGGTCGACGACCCAGTGTCTCCCATTGGCATAGTATCCGATTTGCAGTCGATCTGGATGGCCATGTTCGCCCCCCATGATGCCGTAGTCCAGATAGAGATAGCGTGGCCCCGTTTGATCCTCATTCCGGAGCGCCGCGAAGCCGTTCCCTTCGAAGTTGACGCTGTAATGCGGAACAATGTCCGACGTGTCGGGGGGGAGTGCCGGTTCGATATTAAACATCGTGATCGGTGCATCGGCCTCACCGAGCGCCGACGTCTCTCCGACAATTTGTTTTCCGCGGAGAACATTAGTGTGATTCAACAGGGCGAGGTACTTCGGGTCTTTGTATACGGCATACCCGACTTCGTAGAATGCTGCGTACTCCAGAATATTCCCTCCACCGCTGTCCTTGTTACGTGGGAACTCATAGTTCGGGAGGATCACACCGAACGGCACATCGAACATCTTCTTCATCGAGCGTCCGGCAAGCTCAAGATGGTAGAGGTCGAGTCCGTTGTGCCGTGCCATTTCCGCAAGATAAATCATTCCACGCAAAGCAACATAATGATAGCCCGACCACTCCGCCCAGAACCCACTTTCGGGCAAGCCGGACCCAAGTTGCCAGTAGAATCCGAACTCTCCCTTCAGCGCAAAGTTGATCAATTCCTTATCGTCGTACAGGAATCCGACGGCAGCGGAGACGTTATTGTACCAAAGCTGCCGGTTCGAAGCGGACTCCGGAAATTTCTGCGTAATCGTTGCAAGTGGGTAAAAGAGTTTTTCTTTGAGAGATGTGCGGTCCTGCGCAGAAAATCCTCTATAATTATAGAGCAGGTCGTACCCGTAGACCATATCGACCCCCCAAAACGACTCTGAGAGTGTTCCGAAGAACACGTGGGCTGGACCAAGAATTGTATTGGTCGTTGGATAGTTAAGATAGAGGTCGGCAAACCGCAGGAGAATCTCGCGTCCGGCATCGGCATAGCTGGAGTCGTCATATAAATTGTAAAGGATGCCCATCCAAACGAGCCTTGATGCGAGCACACGGTTATACCAACCAGACCAGGAAGCATCGTACTTGCCTCCGCTGTAGATCTCTGAGGTATCTTTCGGACACCGGTGGTCGTACGGCCTGCTCTCTTCGTACAATAACTCTACGTCATGTTTTGGGCACGAGTACATTTTATACTGGTAAGTCTGTTTAATCGGTGAAACAAAGATAGGGCGCTTCTGGATAAATCGATCGATGTCCCTTTTATGCGCCTCTACCGTTTTGCGGTACCAGGCATATGTCTTGAGCCATTCTTTGGCTCTGCTGATTTCCTCCTTGTCAGCCATGAGGCGCGGATGGGAACGCTGGGCGACCAGGACTGTAGGACCAGAAAGAAGAGATATAAAGAGGAGAAAGAGCAGAAACCGACTGGCATTCATATGAATTCCTAATTGAAATGGTGACACAGCGTTTTCGAGAACTTTCTCGAGAGATCTGGTAAATGCGCTGAATACGGGTGATTTATCCCGACAAAGCAGCAGGATTGACATAGGGACTCTCAAGTTCGTTACGAAACTACGAAATGAGGATACGGAATGCAAACGCAATCTGATTCTGAAGCCCCGTCAACGTTCAATGTCTCGCCAAAGATTTCGAATGGAAAGAGAACTTTGATTTATCTACATTAGCCACGATCCTTCATTCCACACAGGCGATATGAATGCTATCATGTTGTTGCTTAGAACAGGAAGGATTGAGATTCGGGTTGGTGGGTGGGTATGGGAGGGATCCTTCAGAGTGAATACGGACAACGTCGCAGAAAGTCAATCAGGAAAACGGCGGCAATCGGTCGATACTGCTGGAAATTACATCTACTATAGTGCACGTTTGTGATAAGGCGAGCGTGAAGACTGAACTGTTGACGAAGACGGCGATCAAAGAACGCGATTTCAAAGCGGATCTCTGTGGTTTCAATTCGTAATAGGTTCTCCCAAGGCTCCCTCTTCTTGTTCCATCCCACAGCTCGAGCCGTGTTAGCGCTTCTCTTGGTTCTTGTCGCCGGGGCTGTTTTCAACGCCGATGGTGCGTTTTTTAGCTGGGACACTCATCGGGATATGCTGCGGCAAGTTTCCGTCTACGGGATTCTTGCGTGCGGGATGACGCTCGTCATTATTTCCGGCGGTGTTGACCTTTCGGTTGGCAGCATACTGGCGCTGACGGCAGTGGTCTTCTCTATACTAAGTATTCAGCAAGGGTGGCGAGGGGTTCCGGCAGTCATTGCTACCGTGGTTGTCGGCCTCTTCTGCGGAATGATTTCCGGCTTCGTCGTTGCCCGCTTTAACGCCCAACCGTTCATTGTCACGTTGGCGATGATGGTATTCGCGCGCGGTGTCGCGAAATTGGTATCACACGGACAAAAGGTTTCGACCGCCGTCTTACAACATGACGGGACTTACCAGTACGCAGGCGTTCCATCATCATTCGAAATCCTGAATGCCCGAAATTTTCATGACAACATCGCAACGGTGACGCTGGTCCTCGTCCTGTGCATCGTCTTTTGTTGGGTCTTTCTCTCGCGAACGCTTTGGGGACGGCGACTGTACGCAATCGGCGGCAACGAAGAGGCGGCTTGGTACGCAGGCGTTCCTGTCAGCGCTAGCAAGATTCTTGTTTACGGATTCAGCGGACTGTTTGCCGCGCTGGCCGGCATATGCCAGGCGGCACAAGAAGTTCAGGGAGACCCTGAAGCCGGAACCGGATACGAGCTGAGTGCGATTGCGATGGTTGTGATAGGAGGAACGAGCCTCCGCGGAGGACAGGGGACAATGGGTCTTACGGCGCTTGGAATTCTTTTCATCGGATACCTGGAAAAAATTCTAAGCATCAACGCTGTGGGCGAGGAAACAAGGTTGATGCTGACAGGACTCATTATTGTCCTTGCTGTTATTTTTCAAAGGAACAAATAATAAACAAACTGGAGAGAGTGTGATGTCAAACTTTCGATGCCTTCGATGCCTTCAGCGGATGTGCTTTTGCTTACTCTTCCTCGCGGTCGCCGGGACTACGGTTACCGCGCAGAAATCCGCGTGGACAGTCGGGATGAGTCAGTGTAATCTCGGCGAACCGTGGAGAGTTCAGATGGATGCCGATATACGAAGGGCGGCGAAGTCTCACCCCGGCCTTACGGTCATCTTCAAGGATGCACAAAATGACAATCTGCGTCAGCGTTCGCACATCGAGGAATTTGTGCGGGCCCGGGTTGATTTGATCATCGTCTCTCCGAAGGAAGCGGCGCCGCTC
>JBGOVN010000078.1:0-5775 GCA_041478155.1 Bacteroidota bacterium
GAGGCGATTCCGGCGGAAAAGTATACATGGCGTCCAACACCGGAAGTTCGATCAATCGCCGAATCATTCCTCCACGCAGCAGCCGGAAACTATATTACCATGTCAACGGTCGGCATCAAGCTGCCCGACGGAGTCGATTGGCAGAAAATGGAAAAATCGTCAACCGATAAGGCAACCGTAATCGCAACCCTCAAGAAATCATTCACCGACAGCAACGATGGGTTTTCTAAAATCCCGCATTCCGATTTTGACCGGCATGTAAGCTTTTTCGGAAACGACATGACGGTGCTCGACATGATTTTTGGCGCATGCGCTCATCAGCACGAGTTGCTGGGCCAGCAGATCACGTACGCCCGCATGGCTGGTGTTGTGCCTCCCTGGACAGCGGCAATGCAGGCAAAGAATAAAGAAAAGGAAGGGATGAAGAAGAATTAGTTGGAGGCTTGAATTGGTAGTTGCTTGGCAAGGGCCGCGAGACTATTTGCGGCCCTTTTGTTCTTCTAAGCCCGACGAAGGAAATATGCCGCGCCCCAGCCGACGAGCACGAGGACGGAGAGCAGAAGCCATCCGTACTCCGTTCCGTAGGAAATAGTAGGATAGTGGTTGCTAATCATCGTAAAGACCACGGGGACAATAATGAAGGTGTTGTGTTTCGAGCGTGTTTTCGCGCGTGCTGCCAGGCTGAGATCCGGTTGGTCGCCACGTTGGAGCGCCGCGACCATTGTGCGCTGTGCCGGAAGAATCCGGATCCAGACATTTGCGGTCATGATCGTCCCGAACATCGCTCCCGCGTGAATATACGCTGTGCGCCCGCCGAACACTCTTGAGAACCCATAGATAGCGGCAACGGCAAGAAGAAACGACAACGCTACCGAACTCGTTTCGTTGTTCGCAAGCGGTGAGTTCCAAAGAAAGTCATACACTATCCATGCGATGAGTATCGCTCCGACGCCAATGAGTATCGATGTTGTCTGGCCGTAGAGGGCATCCGCAAGCATTCCCCCCTCGTAGTAGATAAGAACGAGCAAACTCATTCCGCTGAGCCATGTAATCGCAGCTTCCCACTTGAACCAGTGAAGCTTCTGCGAAATCATCTTCGGAACGCTCTGCTTCTCGACAACGTAGAATCCGCCGCTATGAACCATCCAGATGCGAGCATCGTTGTTCCCACCTTTGGATACATCCATGAGCTCATGAAAGCGGCCGTCGAGCCAGGTGAAGAAATACGTCTGGCCTATCCACATGATTCCGGCAAACACATGCGTCCACCGAAGTGCAATGTTCAACCACTCACTCCAATCAAATTCCATCTAATGCCGCTTCCAATAAGTAATATTGTGGTCGGTTCGAGAGGAGTGCTCATTGGAGCGGTCCCGCCATCGGCGGGACGCCTCATTGAATACAAGATCTTTTATTAGAGGTGGCACTAGCTTCCTCTATAAGTCGAGTATCCGAAGGGGCTCAACAGAAGCGGCACATGGTAGTGGTCGCTCTGTTCCTGGATTTCAAACGCGATCTGAACATACGGATAGAAACTCCCGATGCCCAATGCTTTGAAGTAGGCGGAGGTCTCGAATGTAATCCTGAATATTCCTCTTTCTAGTTTCACAATCTCGGGTACAAAGTCAAGTACTCTGCCTTCAGCATTCGTAACCCCCTTCGCGACCAATTTCCATTCCTTCGACTGCGATTCAACTTCAAGGAGGACGACAATGCCCGGAGCAGGTTTTCCGCTCATCGTATCGAGTACATGCGTTGTAATAGGACTCTTCATACTTCAGCCTTTTCTCTGCATTAGGTATCCCAAACGGTCTTCTCTTAACGTCCTCACCACGTCCTGATCGTTCACAATTTTCTTCTTCCCATCAGTATTCTTGCGAAGGAGCGTGTCCGAATCTCATCGATCGAAAGTCCGGTCGCTTCGGCCTCCTCCTCTTTAAGAGCTCCACAGGCAATTCCTTGTAAGAAGAAATTCAAGAGACCCTGGCCTGTCGCTGCATCGTCGAAGAGTTCACCGATTAACGACGCCTGAGCTGCCTTCCCGACAAAGGTTTTCAGGCGCAACGAAGCAGATTCGAGCCCTCCGAGGAAGAAGGCATACACGGCAGCGTACCGGATCGGCAGCTGCGCAGGATGCAAATCCCAACCCTGATAGTAGCCGTTCATCAGCGAATGATTGACGTGTTCAAAGTTCATCCTCCAAACCCGATGGACAACCTTTCGATTCTCATTCCTCTGAGCAGCCGTTAATGCCTTTCCTTGTGCTGCAGCGCGGTTCGGTCCGACCGGCATGACATTCGTCGCCCCGTCCGAAATCCAGATACCCGTGCCTGCGAGCGAGACCTTCATGACGGTCCTGGCAAAATCGCATGTCGGATGAATCATGGACTGGTACTGCGCCGTAATGTTGTTCGACGCGGTATAGTCATACACGCCGAAATGGGCCGCGACGCAACGCCCCTCCGACGCAGCGACGAACGCAGGGAGCGCAACTTCCCCCTTCGCATTGAAGATAGATTGCGGCGTCTCCACCATGAATTCCAGCTTCAGAGATCCCGACGGAAGATTCGTCTTCGTCTCGAGAATCTTAAAGAGTCCTACAAGGGCGGTGATCTGTGTCGGGGCAACAACCTTCGGAATCGTCACGACAAAATTCCGTGGGAGTTTGGCCCCCGTTTTGTCGGCGAGAGTCGAGACAAAGATGTCGAGCGTTCGGATTGAACGCGCTTTGAGGTCCTCCGTAAATGGCTTGATGCGAATTCCGAGTGAAGGAGGTAACGAGCGCTCCGTCATCCCTCGTGCAACCTCTACCGCAACAGATTCTGCATGTCCGTCCTCCTCGACATCGGTCCGATTCCCATAACCATCCTCGAAATCAATCCTGAAGTCTTCGACAGGCTCGGACTCCAGTTTCCGCACGATTCGCTCATAGATTTTCTTTTGAAACGAGGGGATCCCTCTCAGTCCGATCGCTTTTGCAAATATAGCTGCTGTAGGGGCGTTTTCACTCAATGATGCAAGGGCTGTCGTACCAAGTTTCGAAGCCGTATCGGCTTTGAATATCTGGGCACCGCCGTAGACAGTGTGCACCGGTTGGCGTCGGGCCGAATCGCCCGGATACGTCTGAGCGAACAGTCGGTTGGCGTTTCCGAGTGAAGCGAGAATGCCCCGAAGCGATTCATCATCAAAAGAGCGCTTCATTTGATACTCTGGATACTATCTTCGATCATTCACTTAAGTTCGAATTGTGACATCATTGTGCTATCGATGAGTTTCCTGACCCGGTAGGTCTACGTTGCAAGTTGTGAGAAGCGATTGAAGAATGCCTGGACATCGTCTCTACTATAAGAATAATGCTCTTCGTCGAGAATAACAAACCAACTGCGGATTGATAATTGATCAACCATTGTGGGTGCAAGAGAGCGCCGGAGCTCGCCGTATCAATTAAATTGGAGCTTAATATTCACTATTTCCGGTCTGTTCCCTGTCCTGACGGGCGGACCCCACGTTCCGACCCCGCACGAAACATAGAAATGTGTGTTTTCTTTTTTCTCGTACCCCCAGCTCAGTTCGAAAACTTTTCTTGTGATGTAACTAAACGGCCAGATCTGGCCATTATGCGTGTGTCCCGAAAGCTGGAGGTCAATGCCGTTCTGAACGGCTTCATCCAGACGAAACGGTTGGTGGTCCATCAGAATAACCGGATACCTGCGGTCCACATCTGCGAGCAATTCCTCGAGCGTTTTTCTCTTTTTACCTGCGAACCTGTTGATGCTTAAATCCTCGCGGCCCACGATGTAAAGACTATCCGCTATCTTTGTGACTGCGTCGCGCAATACGAGAATTCCGTGGTCGGTGAGATAACTACAAGCCTCTTCCACTCCGCCGATGTATTCGTGGTTGCCCGTCACCGAGATGACACCATAGTTCGACCTAATGCTGCGGAGCATATCGCCGAGGTTCTTCTTGATGACTGGGCCGATATCTTCATCGAAAACATCACCGGGGAGAAGGACAAGGTCCGGGTTGAGAGCATTGATCTTTGCGACGATTTTCGATAAGCGCGACCTTCCGATCACAGTTCCGAGGTGGATATCGGAAACGGCGACGACGTTTAATGAAGTAAGCTGATGTGAATTCTTAGGAATAGTAAGATTGAGAGTTCTTACTCGCGGATAGACTGCATTAACGTGACCTGCAAGAACGACAATCGCAACGAAACTACAGACGACGATGGCGGCAATGTGCTTTGTCTGCTCTGGATCCTTCGTCAGAAATTGTGGGAAAAAAGGAATGATGTAGTTTACAAGCCTCAGTATATCGATTCCGACTAGAATAAGATAAAGATGAACCATGGCGGCAAGCCAGAACGAACCGATCCAAACGAGAGCAGAGCTGAACCAGGAGAGGGTGAAACGTTCGAGTAATCTTCCGAGGAAAAAAGCATACGCAGTGAGGACAAACAAGATCGCATAGGAGCGATGGTGCTCCGGAGGAACGACCTCCCATCCACGTATGAAAATATAGGAATTCAGGATCGTGTAAAGCGAAAGGGCGATCGAGAAAAAAATGACAAATTGGATTGTGCGGCGGGACATAAATAAGATTGTAACTTTCGGGTTTAGGGTTTCGGGTTTCGAGTGCTGAGTTTTGAGACTAGGGTTTAAAGTTTCAGGTTTCTAGTTTAAAGTGTTGAGTTATTGATTCAGAGGCTTGAGTTCGAGACTTACACCTCATATCTCACTCTTTTCGATTCACATCTTACATCTCACTTTTCAGGTTTCACGATTTACCTACAATGTTCAAAATCCTGTGTTCTGAGTTTTAAGTTTTGACTTTTGATTTTTGAGTTTTGACTTATTTGTGTTCGTCTCCGGTTCCCACAGCACGGTCAAGCGGGGGCAAGACTTTTATGCTTCCTTTCTTCAGGGCTGTCGTGTGAACTGTTTGGCGGATCTTTTTGACCTCCGCGATTGCCTTCTCATACGCCACGTCATACGTACTTCCCTTCTTCATGAACTCACGTTCACGAAGTTCGCATTCAATTGAGTATGCCATTTCTTCGCATGCACTCTGATTGTCAATCCAGATTTCCCCCGCGGGAATAAAATGGTATGCCGCATCGCACCCGCTGAAACCGAAGTCGGGATAGATGTCGCGTCTCACGATCGACCCATCGACAACCCAAACCGAAACCGAGTCTATTCTTCTAAGGAGAAGACGGTAAACGTTTCGCAACGTTATCGAGTCAGGAAGGTCCGGAAATTCTTTTTCCCCTTCTGCGTTGGTAGGAGAAACTGGTGCGATTGCCAACTCGTGGTGCGCTGCCGAATCCTCAGCCCCCATCCTCAGTCCGAGCTCAACAGCAAGCGCGCTGTCGTGGGCATCGGAGTACGAGAGCCCTTTCCTGGCCATCAACGCGCGTTCACGGAGCTCGTGGGCAACGGTGTAATCGAACTCCTCCACCCCAATCGCGTTGTCGACCCAGATCTCGCGCTGCGGAATAAACGTGTATCGCTGAGAATTTCCGCCGTAAAGAAATTCCGGATAGATTTCGCGACGGATTGTGGGACCGTCGACAATCCATATCTCAAACCCCTCGCGAATGCCGACCGGCGAACGGTAAACTCCCTGCACTTCGCGAGACTTCTGGGAAATAAGTAGTGGAGTAGTGGAGAATATGAGGAGGAAGAAGTAAAGATACTTCCGGAATGACAATGAGGAGTTCATGGAATCTCAAATAGTTTGTTCAGTCGAATGTTTGTTATTTTCTGC
>JBGOVN010000053.1:0-6833 GCA_041478155.1 Bacteroidota bacterium
AATGCCACGTTCCTGATCTAACCGTTCACTCCTGAATTCTTGAAATTCACGTCGTGGGATGATTATTCCCTGTCGTGAGTACGTCGCTTTGATGTCCTCCATTTTTCCTCTGGATGGATTCTCAGGCGTCATGATTATGAATCAATTGGGAGTGTTCGTCCATGCTAAAAACTCTTTGCTTTGTCACTGCTGTTCTGATCCTGAACTGTTCATTAATATTGTCTCAGGACAATAAGACTTTAGACGTTCGGGAGCTGATCACCGAAGCTCTCCAAAACAATCCCCAGCTCCGTAGTGCTCGGAATCAAAGCGCATCAGCAAGAACGCGGGTCAGTCAACTCACGTCGTGGGACGCCCCGCAGGTCGGCATGGAGTTTTATCAAACCCCTGTCCAGTCGTTTCCGAACCCGATCAAGAATGGAATGGAAACAGACTACTTTGTCCAGCAGATGATCCCTTTTCCGGGAAAGCTTTCAGCAATGGGCTCCTCCGCAGAAAACAATGCAAACATGATTGACCAGGGATATCAGGCCTTGGAACGCAAGGTGGTTCGCGACCTGAAGAGCGCATACTATGAGCTTTATCTGTCACAGCGTAAGATCCAGATAAATGCCGAGAATCAGGATCTTATGAGAAAGTTTGTTGAGATCGCGAGAAAGCAATACGAGGTGGGTATGGGCAATCATCACGATATTTTGCGGGCGCAAACGGAGCTTTCAACGCTTATCAATGACGGGATAGTCATTCAGAAGGAAAAGAAGGTTGTTGAGTCAATGATCAATACAACCCTGAGCCGCACCGCAAACGCCCCCTTCGGGTATGTCCCGGACATTTCAATCGACATTCCGCAATGGACATTCGAACAAATGAGACCATTAGCATTAGAGGCCCGTGCAGAGTTGAAAGCCATGAATTTCAACATTGAAATGAACAAATCTGACCTTACGTTTTCCAAGCGCGAATATTTCCCTGACCTGATGGTCCGCTTTACCTACAAGAACATGACGGAGACAGCGCCGAATTACTGGGCTACAATGGTCGGCGTGAGCATTCCTCTTGCGCCCTGGTCGAGCGGTCGCTACACATCAAAGGTCGAGGAGAACGAGCTCAATGTCAAAAAGGCGGAGGAAGATTATCAAAGTATGCTCAACATGACCCTTTATGAGGTCCAGGATGCGCTCGTCAAGGTGCAGACAAACCAGAATCTGGTATTGCTCTATAAGAATACGGTGATCCCGCAGGCTGAACAGACTCTCGAATCTACGGTATCAGCTTATCAGACGGGGAAAACAGAATTCCTTATGCTCATCGATGCTTACCGAATGGTGTTGATGTCCAAACTCGACTATCACATGGCAGTGATGAGCTATATGAACAGTCAAGCGCAGTTGGAGCAAGCTGTCGGGATGGGTATTGACGAAATAAAATTGAAAACACACGAATAGGATTACAAGGAGTCGATTGTAATGAAAAAAATCATTTTCGCATCTGTCGCAAGCATCATTCTGGGATTGGGGGCTGGTTGGCTCTTTTTTCATTCCTCGACTTCAAATAGCGATTCTTCCGAGCGGAAGGTTCTGTTTTATCGTGATCCGATGAACCCCCAGATCACATCTCCCACACCAAAAAAGTCTTCGGACGGTATGGATTTTGTGCCTGTGTATGACGAGAAGTCCCAAGGCGGACAAAAGCGCATCGCCTACTACAAGGACCCGATGCATCCCTGGTTCACTTCGGACAAGCCCGGCAAATCTCCGGATTGCGGCATGGATATGGTGCCGGTCTATGAGGGTGAAAGCGATACGAAGGGAATCAAGATCGATCCGGTGACAGTGCAGAACATCGGGGTTCAGATCGAAGAGGTCAAACGGCGACCGCTCAACAAAAACCTAAGAACGGTGGGGAAAATAGACTACGACGAGCGGAGAGTTTATTCGGTCAACACGAAAGTCATGGGCTGGGTTGAAAAGCTGCACGTCGATTATATGGGAAAAGTTGTGCACAAGGGGGAGCCCCTGATGGAGCTGTACAGTCCTGAGCTTGTCACGACGCAGGAAGAGTATCTCCAGGCATTGAAGTATCAGAAGACGATGCGACAAAGCACGTTGGAAGAAGCGAAGAGGGGATCGGACGACCTGATTCAAAGTGCGCGGAGAAGACTCTTGTATTGGGATATTCCGGAAGCCGAAATCAAAGCGTTGGAAGAACGAGGCACACCGAAGAAAACGATGACCATGTACTCGCCCGTCGATGGGATTGTTATGGATAAAATGGTTCGACAGGGGCAAAACGTGATGGCCGGAATGGAGCTCTACAGAATTGCCGACCTCTCAGTCGTCTGGGTGCTTGCAGACATTTACCAATACGAGCTGCCCTGGGTAAAAATAGGACAATCCGTGGATGTCGAGCTTTCCTACCTTTCGGGGAAGTCGTTCAAAGGAAAAATCACATTCATTTTTCCCTACTTGAGTGAAGAAACGAAAACGGCCAAAGTACGAATTGAGGTACTCAACACGCCCTCGTTCGATCTGAAACCCGATATGTATGCGACAGTGAAGATCACATCGCCTGTCGAATTGAATGCCCTGACAGTTCCCGATCAAGCGGTTATCAGGTCGGGAGAACGTAATATTGTCGTCGTAGCATTGGGGGGAGGATACTTCGATCCGCGAGAGGTGAAGCTTGGACTGATGTCCGAAGGATACGACCAAATCCTGGACGGTGTGAAAGAAGGAGAGAAGGTCGTTGTATCATCCCAATTCTTGATTGATTCCGAAAGCAACCTCAAGGCTGTCATCAGCCAGATGTCCGGCCACGCGGGCATGCCTGCCCGTCAGTCAGGCCCCGAAAAAACCGGGGCAGGCGGGGACATGTCAAAACCAATGGAACAAAGCAAATCCTCCACGTCCGAACAAAATGACTCGACGATGCCGATGAAAGCGCATGTAAAAGGGTTGAAGCCAAAATCGGAAAGGAAGGGGAGACAGATGGATCAGCATCAAGAGATGAAAAGGGATGATATGAAGATGGAGAAAAATGGGCAATCAGATTCTGCGAAGACATCTGGAGGTGACATGGTCGCGAAAGAGGAGGTTGCGACACGAATTGACCCTGTCTGCGGGATGGAAGCAGACCCGAGCGGGAAATACAAAATCACCTATGGCGGAAAATCTTTTTACTTCTGCAGTGACGAAGATCTGGAAAAATTTAAGAAGGATCCGCAGAAGTATGCTACACTCGATAATCAACAGTAAGTCGATCGAACCTCATCAGATAAAGGTTTGAAGCATGTTACAGAAAATCATTGAAGCTTCGGTCCGCAATAAATTTATGGTCATCCTGGCGGTGGTGTTCCTGATTGGTTGGGGCATCTATTCGATGCTCACGATCCCGATCGATGCAATTCCCGACCTGAGCGATGTGCAGGTGATCATTTACACGGAATACCCCGGGCAATCACCGCGAATCGTCGAAGATCAGGTTACCTATCCACTCACAACGGCGATGGTTTCCGTACCCGGCTCTAAGGTCGTCCGGGGTTATTCATTTTTTGGCTACTCGCTTGTCTACGTCATTTTTGAGGACGGTACGGATCTTTATTGGGCACGGAGTCGTGTCCTTGAGTACCTGAACTACGCACAAAAGCGTCTGCCCCAAAGAGTCGTTCCTACACTCGGTCCGGATGCAACTGGAGTGGGATGGGTGTTCGAGTACACTCTCACCTCGGACAAGCGTTCCCTCCAGGAGCTGCGCTCTCTTCAAGACTGGTACTTGAAATACGGATTGACCGCGGTCAGCGGCGTTTCAGAAGTTGCAAGCATAGGAGGGTATGTCAAACAATACCAGGTGACTGTCGATCCTGCAAAACTCCTCGCGTACAAGATTCCGCTGTCCATGGTGGAAATGGCAATCAAGAATTCGAATAACGATGTTGGCGGCGAGGTTATCGAGATGAGCGAGATGGAGTTTATGGTGAGGGGACTAGGATACATCAAATCCGTCGAAGACATCAAGATCATTCCACTCATGGTCAATAAGCAAAGCGGGACCCCGGTCTACCTCAAGGATGTTGCCGATGTTACCATCGGACCCTTGATGCGCCGAGGTCTTGTAGAGAGCAACGGTGAGGGTGAAGTCGTCGGTGGCATCATCGTCATGAGGTATGGTCAAAACGCGCTTGAAGTGATCGACAACGTCAAGAAGAAACTCGAAGAATTGAAACAAGGTCTCCCGGAAGACGTGAAAATCAACGTCGCCTATGACCGATCGGGTCTTATCGAACGGGCAATCGACACGCTCAGAGACAAGCTGGCGGAAGAGATCATCATTGTAGCACTCGTATGCATCCTCTTTCTGCTCCACGCGCGAAGTGCATTGGTGGCGATCTTTACGCTGCCGACCGCGATCCTCATGTCATTCATCGTCATGAAAATGCAGGGGATCAACGCAAACATCATGTCACTCAGCGGCATAGCTATAGCCATCGGAGCGATGGTGGACGCTGCGATCATCATGATCGAGAACGCGCACAAACACATCGAACACGAAGCGCAAAGGCCTCCCGAGGAACGTCGAGAACACTGGCAGGTTATTCTGGATGCGGCGAAGGAAGTCGGACCCGCTCTATTCTACTCCCTCCTGGTGATTACGGTGTCGTTCATTCCCGTGTTCACCCTTGAAGCTCAGGAAGGCCGTTTGTTCAAGCCGCTTGCATTTACTAAGACGTACTCTATGGGGGCAGCTGCAATTCTTTCTGTGACCATCGTCCCAATCCTTATGGGATACCTGATACGTGGGAAAATTCTGCCTGAGGAACGAAATCCGATCAATCGGTTCCTTATCAAGGCGTATTCCCCCGTCGTCAATTTCGTCCTCAAACACAACAAGTGGATCATTGTTACCGCTCTCGCTCTGCTTGCTCTTACAGTATTTCCCTTTAGCAGGATCGGCTCAGAGTTTATGCCCCCGCTCTATGAAGGCGATATCTTGTATATGCCGACAACTCTACCGGGGATGTCGATCACGAAGGCACGACAAGTGTTGCAGCAGACCGACAAGATTATTCGTCAATTCCCCGAAGTGCACCACGTCTTCGGCAAAATCGGAAGGGCTGAAACCGCGACAGACCCGGCCGGGCTGGATATGATTGAAACGACGATCATGTTGAAACCCGAAAATGAATGGCGTCCGGGAATGACGGTCCAGAAACTTATCGATGAGATGGACCGTGCCATTCAATTCCCCGGCCTCACCAATGCATGGACGATGCCCATCAAGACGCGTACAGACATGCTGAGTACCGGAATCAAGACCCCGGTTGGGATCAAGATCTCAGGCCCTGATCTCAATACCCTGCAGGAAATCGGCAAGGAGGTCGAATCGGTGATGCGAACGGTTCCGGGAACACTGAGCGCCTTCGCGGAACGAGCCGTTGGAGGGAATTACCTCGACTTTGATATTAACCGAAAGGAAGCGGCACGCTACGGATTAACGGTTGGCGATGTGGAGAGCGTCATCGAAACCGCCATGGGGGGCATGAGCGTCACGAATACTGTGGAAGGTCTGGAACGCTACACCGTAAACCTCCGCTACAGCCGCGAGCTGCGTGACAATCTCGAAGCGCTCCAAAGGGTTCTCGTGCCAACTCCATCCGGCGAACAGATTCCGATTGTACAGTTGGCGACGATCACACCCCGCAAGGGGCCCATGGTTGTTCGCAGCGAAGACACAAGGCCCAACGCGTGGGTCTACGTCGATATCAAGAATATCGATATCGGATCATATGTTCAGAACGCGAAGCGAATTGTCGCTGAGAAGATCAAGCTGCCCGTGGGTTATAACATCATTTGGAGCGGCGAGTACGAATACATGCAGCGGGCAGAGAAGCGGTTACTGTTTGTCATACCGATGACGCTGTTTATCATATTTGTGATTATCTATTTAAACACACGATCAGTCACGAAAGTAGCGATCATCTTTTTGGCAGTTCCCTTCTCACTCGTGGGCGCGTTTTGGTTCCTCTATCTGTTGGGTTACAACCTGAGCATTGCTGTTTGGGTTGGTATCATAGCGCTAGCCGGCCTTGACGCTGAAACAGGCGTTGTCATGCTTCTTTACCTCGATCACGCCTACGATGACTGGAAGAACAAGGGATTGATGAGGGGTCTGCAGGATTTGAAAGATGCCATTCACCACGGTGCTGTGAAACGTGTTAGGCCGAAGATCATGACCGCCTCTGTTATTATTGCCGGATTGGTGCCGATCATGTGGAGCCACGGTACCGGCGCCGACGTCATGAAGCGCATTGCTGCTCCGATGGTCGGCGGAGTTGTTACTTCAGTGCTCTTGGAGCTTGCCGTCTATCCGGTGATCTATTACTTGTGGAAGGGCTGGGTTCTGAAGCGAGAAGCGGCAGCGAAAAGTCTACCGTTAGTGAACTGATCAACCAAAAATGGAACAATGAAAACGATAATAGTCATAGTTGTGAGCTTCCTTTTCTCTTCGTGCATGCATTTGGCGATGAATGGAATGGCCGGACACGGCGAACGCGAGGGAACAGAGAGCCAGGCGACGTTGGAGAAGGAACTGACTGTGGGAAACGTCAGGGTCAACGCTTTCTTCCCCGTGATGGAAAAGGGGCAGGAAACCATTTTCATGCTGAAGCTCACAGATGTATCAACTCAGCAGGGCTTGGGATCCGCCGAAGTCTACGGTCAAGTAGACCACGTGAATCTCGACGCCTCTCTTGAAATGATGCAAGGAGGAATGATGAAAGAGCGACGAGATACATCAGAAGAATTAAATCACTCTCATACGATGCAGCATCTCACCGA
>JBGOVN010000261.1:0-3172 GCA_041478155.1 Bacteroidota bacterium
GGCCATTGCCGACAGGATTATTGTCGATTCTGAATCGACAAAGAATGATTTCATCAGGGTCTATGGGTGCGACAGGAGAATAATTTCTGTCGTTTATCTCAGCGTCGACGAATCGTTCGTCCCGGTCACTGATACGGAGGAGCTCCACAGAATTCGCAAACGTTACTCTCTGCCGGATTCCTTTATTCTTTATCTTGGCACAATTGAGCCGCGCAAGAATGTATCCCAACTTGCACGAGCATATGCCCTGCTCTCTGAGGAAACAAGAAAGAGTGTTTCGTTGGTTTTGGTCGGTGCTCTCGGTTGGTATTCCAAGTCAATTCTCGAAGAGATTCAATCGCTCGGCTTTTCCCACTCGATTCGAATCATCGGTTTCGCAGATTTGAAGGATCTTCCTGGAATCTATTCGCTCGCCACCCTCTTCGTGTATCCGTCACTGTACGAGGGATTTGGTTATCCTCCGCTCGAAGCGATGGCATGCGGTGTGCCGGTTATTACATCAAACAATTCTTCTCTTCCCGAGGTTGTCGGCGACGCGGGGATCATGGTTGATGCGCGCAATGTGGCTGAGCTTGCTCATCAGATCAAACTCGTGCTTGAGGATAGTGACCTACGGGATAGGCTTCGTGCGCGCGGGCTTGAACGAGCACACACATTTCACTGGAAAAAGACCGCAGAAGAGACACTCCGGGTCTTCAAGGACGCGGTAAACCGGGAGGAAAAGGGAACCCCAATAAAGCTTCTATCTTGAGAGTCTTGATAACGCTTGCCCGACGCTCGAGACCTGAATCCGTGAGGTATGAATGTTCAGGCACAACGCCCGATGTATGAACAGGAGAAACAGAGCGGCTTCGAGCGTGAGGGCTGTCGAGGTCTGAGAAGCATGTCCGGAGAGCCAAACAATTTCAGAAATAGGACACTGAGCACAACGATGACCACTAGCTCGACAACGGAGCTGATCATTCCACAGGACGCGCCCTTCTCACTACAATCGGTCTGTGGAGGGACCTTGGAGAGGTTCGGGCATTCAAATGTGCAATCGACTTATTATCGTTGCCATGTCTTTGTCGCCACGTCCGGAGAGATTGATGATGACGACCTTGTTCTTGCGGTCGTTCGATTCGTGAGACGCGACATACGCGATGGCATGAGCCGACTCGAGCGCCGGGATGATCCCCTCGTATTTTGTAAGGAGTTGAACAGCTGCAAGCGCATCGTCGTCGGTCACGGCAGCGTAGTGGACGAGACCTTGATCTTTCAGATACGAGTGTTCCGGCCCGACGCCCGGATAATCCAACCCTGCTGAAATCGAATGTGCGATTTGAACCTGACCGTTCACATCCTGGAGCAGATACTGCATCGCACCGTGAAGCACTACCGGAGTTCCCTGCGTCAGCGATGCTGCGTGTCGGCCGCTCTCCAATCCTTCCCCCGCCGCTTCGACACCGATGAGCGAGATCTTCGCGACATCATCCAGGAACGGATAGAAAATCCCGATTGAATTGCTCCCTCCGCCAACACAGGCGACAATCGAATCAGGGAGTCGGCCCTCTGCCTCAAGAATCTGTTTCCGTGTTTCATTCCCGATAACGCATTGAAAATCGCGTACCATCATCGGATACGGATGCATTCCGACCACAGAACCTATGATGTAAAACGTTGTTTCGACGTTTGTCACCCAATCGCGGATGGCTTCGCTGGTAGCATCCTTCAGTGTTCGGCTGCCTGACTTAACACATCGAACCTCAGCCCCGAGAAGTTTCATCTTCGCGACATTCGGGGCCTGACGCTCCATATCCTCTTCGCCCATATAGACGATGCAATTCAACCCGAACAACGCACACACCGTCGCGGTCGCCAGTCCATGCTGGCCAGCGCCCGTCTCCGCGATTATTCGTTTCTTCCCCAACCGCCGGGCGATCAGGATTTGGCCGAGTGTGTTGTTGATCTTGTGCGCGCCAGTGTGGCAAAGATCTTCGCGCTTGAGATAAATCTTTGCGCCTCCGATGTGCTCCGTCAATCGTCTGGCGAAGTACAGCGGAGTGGGTCGTCCCACGAAATCTCGGAGATAGCTCTGGAGCTCATTTTTAAACTCAGGATCGTCCCTCAGCCTCAGATATTCGCGAGTCAATTCCGCCGCCGCGGGCATGAGCGTTTCAGGAATGTAGCGCCCGCCGTAGATACCAAAGTGGCCGGCAGCATCAGGCAGGGTCCCTATATATTCCTTCGGTTTGCTCATTTGTAATGCGGGTAAATAGAGATAATGGAGGTCGTGGGGCTACCGGGGGATTGTGGTAAGCTATGACGGGCTATCGTGGTTGTAGATCAGGTTTGCGTTTCTTGCACGTGAGATAAACTCCCGAAGTTTTTCAGGATCCTTCTTCCCCGGCACCGCCTCGACGCCGCTGCCGACATCCACGCCGTATGGATGAACGATACGGATTGCCGCTTCGATGTTGTCAGGCGTCAGCCCGCCTGAAAGAATGATTCTCCCGTATTCCTTCGCCCTCAGGGCAATGTTCCAGTCGAACGTTTTGCCTGTCCCGCCGAATACCTCCTCTTTGTACGTATCGAGCAGGAACGCGTCGACGAGATAGTTGTGCATGACTTCGACGTCAAAGTCGTGCCGAACGCGGAAGACCTTAATTACGCTGGTTTCGTAGCTCACCAGGTCATCCGGTCCTTCTTTGCCATACAGTTGGGCAGCACTGAGTTTGACTCGTTTTACAACCTCGCGGATGTACTTCCTGTCGGCGTTGACAAACACGCCGATTTTTGAGACATGTTCGGGAAGGCGCGAAGCGATTTCAGCCGCCTTCTCGGGAGCAACGTACCGCTCGCTCTTTTCGTAGAAGATGAAACCGAGAGCGTCAGCCCCCAGCGAAGCCGCCAATTTCGCGTCCGCAAGGTTCGTAATACCGCAAATTTTTACAAAAAGGTCTTGCACTTCTATCCGTGACTGTCCATGTCTCTTTAAGCCTATTTAAGAATGAATTCCTGAAGCGCATGCACTCTATCGACGCGAGAGGCCAGTGCTTCGCCGATGAGAGCCGCGTGAAATCCGGCCTTTCGCAGCCGTTCGATGTCGTTTACTGTCTGGATCCCGCTCTCACTGACGGTGAGCGCATCGGTGCGGACCATTGGCCGCAAGGCCAGCGAGCGGTCGAGTATA
>JBGOVN010000033.1:0-8149 GCA_041478155.1 Bacteroidota bacterium
CCGATATTCCGGCCGCCGCCGATACGAATACTGTGCGGTCAAATTGGCCAGCCGATAGTTTAGCCCCGGGTCTGAAGAAACTCATTACAGATTTCAATCCCGATCTTATTCTCGTGTGCAAGGATTTCTCGGCCCCCGGGAAAAGCCTCTTGCTTGAGGTTTTGTTAAAAGATCTGAACGGTGTTGTGGATGAAGTTCGAAAATCGAAAGTACCATCTCGCGCTTTTCAATCAATTGCGCTGAACGGATGGAACGTCGAGAGCATCGCGGCCGAACATGATTCCTCGGACGGATTCAGACTACCCATTGATCGCGTAGATCCGGACCGCAAGAAGACCTACGCTGTGATGGGTGGAGAAGCGATGACGCTGTACCGATCGCTTGCTCGTCAACGAGCGGAATTCAAGAGAACGCTCGGGACGTCCTATTTCACAATCACTCGGCAGACTCCGGTCTCTGATAATATATTGGATGTACAAACCAGGTCCCTCAAAAATCAGGAACTTATACGGATAAGCAGGGAAGTGGAGAAAATCACAAACGGAATCATTCACGCTAAGACATTGAACGATCGTTGGATTTCGCAACAGCGGAAATCACTCCTGCGAGCAATAGCGATGCTGACCGATTCTGTGGATCAATTGATTCCCCGGACCTTTGAAATGCCGCTCTACGAGCGACGCTTGCTGCTTCAGTGGAAGGGCGGGCTCGAACGGCTTCACAATAGCATCCTCGGCGTTCGGGCAACGTACTCCCTCTCAGAGTCTATCCTTACGACTCTACAACTAACGTACTTAACAATCGATTCCGTGACTGGGGTTTCCAAGGGCGGCACGACGGAAATCCTCTTTCCCGCTGTCTCTCACGGGTGGGCGTTCAATGAACGATCCCAACAATCATTTCCTCTAAAGCTTCACGAGCCGTATAGATTGCTCTCGCCGCAAAAACTTCCGTTCCATCTGCCCGCGGGGTTACAAGGTCTCGACCAGCACACGGTCGACGCCCCTCTCTATTTCTTTATCGTGCATCGAGGAACAGACCGTGAGCACAGTTTCATCTATCGAAAAATGATGCCTATGACATATGCACCTCGCTTTTCGGCGGAAGTGCTCACACCAGTCGTACGCTTGATGCGCGGAGAAAACGTCGTGGTCCGGTTGACGAATCACTCTCGCGACGGAATTCGGGACACGGTTCGGATTCAAGATTCCGTTGCCGTTGCGCCAGGAGTGGTGTTCAGGGTTGGAATGAAGGAATCGGTTTTTAGAGATACACTCCGGCTCTCCTCGGTTCGCGACGTGGAGGAGGGGACGTATCTTCTTCATGTGGACATCGGCGGCCAGATTGTCAGTCAATTCGCGGCAAGGAAATTCGACGCGTCGGTGAATCCGAATCGCAGGATAGCGCTCATCACCTCCTTTGGAAGCAGTGCGACGGCTGAGGTGTTGCGTCGATTGGGATACGCCGCTATTTCCATTGCCATCGATTCGTCGTTCGGAGCGTCGCTCTCCCATTGTGACGTTCTCATCATCGACAATAGAGAGCTCACGTTCAAGCCGGAACTCGCTAACCGCATAAAGGAACTTGATACATTCGTTCGGAAGGGTGGACGCGTTCTCGTCCTGTCACAGGATGCCGATGCCTTCGACCGTACTCCGTTAGTTCCTGGTATTTCTCTGGAACGTTCCACAGCCTACGACCCCGAGACCCCTGTTAAATTTGATACCACCGATGTCATTTTGAATTCTCCGAATCGTATCACGGGGACTGACTGGAAGGATTGGATTTTTGAATGGACACCAAACAAAGCGACCCTCTCCGATCTCGTCAATACCCGGGTCCCTGTGCGGGTAGGTTATGATGACAACCCACTCGTCGTGGTACGCGCTCAGGAGAAAGGAGCCTTCATCTACGCAAACCTCGATTTCTCCCATCAATGGATAAATGTGCACCCGGGCTCGTACCGGCTACTTGCAAACCTTCTCGCGTATTGATATATTGGTACTGAGATGGCACGACAGTTGAAATTTCTTTTTGCTCTCATCCCCCTTGGGGTCACGCTTGTTTCCTCCCAGCCAGCGCGGCTGCATCCAAAGACTCCGTTTGTTCTTAATATTGATTACGCCAGATTTCGGTACGATGACAAGGCGGGATACATTGAATTATATTATGCGTTTTACCCACGCCTTTTGACATTCGATCTTACCGAAGGTAAATATCGAGGAGGCGTGAAATTGCGGACGGTGCTTCTGAACAAAACGACAGGCGAGGTGGCGATCAACGAAGAGCCCTTCATCCCGATGTCAGTGGCTGACACGACCGAAGCATCGTTTAAGTTCACGTTTGTAAGTCAATCCGGATATGAAGTCAAGTTCGGTCAGTACGAATTAAAGCTTGTTGTCCACGATTCCCTGGATCGCACCCGCGGTGATAGCCTTACCCTCCCTTTGTCCGTGCAGCCTTTTGTTGAGAAAATCACGATGAGTGACCTTGAGTTATGCTCCAATATCACCTCTTCGGATAATAAGAATGACCTGTTCTATAAAAACTCGCTGGAAGTTGTTCCCAACCCTATGCTCATGTTCGGCGTGACCGCTCACCCTGTCCTCTTTGACTACGCGGAGCTCTACAACCTCAATTCTGATTCCTCGTACACAGTCAAGACCGTTCTTGTGGATGGTACTGGGAAGGTAGTTCGTGAGTCGGCAAAGCAGCGAAAATACGGTGTCAAGAATGCTGTCGAGGTCGGCACGATGAACGTCTCGTCGTTCCCTTCGGGAAGATATCGGTACAGTCTCGGTCTATACGACGGAGGCGGCACGGAAATCGCCCGAAGCACCAAAATATGCTATATCTACAACCCCCACATCCAGAGCCCACAATCTACGTACACATCGACGAAGGCGAGTGAGCTTGCCGGCCTTTCTGAGGAGGAGCTGGCCGAGGAATTTCGTGAGGCGCAGTATCTCTCAACAGACCAGGAAATTCAGAGCTTTAAGCAGATTACGACTGCGGATGGACGAAGGGAGTTCCTCGCAAAGTTTTGGACCGAGATCGAGCAGGGGAAAAGGGGTCATCTCCCTATCACGAGGACCGATTACTTGCAGCGTGTTGCCACCGCGAACCAACGCTATCATGCAATGTCCCGCGAAGGCTGGCGAACTGACCGCGGCAGGGTCTACGTACTCTACGGTGAACCCGACGAAGTACAACGCGTACCGAGCAGCGAACAGAGCAAACCCTATGAGACCTGGAGCTTTTATCAAATCGAGAATGGCGTCTTGTTCGCCTTTATCGACCGTAATGGCTTTGGCGACTATATATTGGTCCACTCGACGAAGCGTGGAGAGTTGCACGACGACTCATGGCAACGGCTGTTGCAATAGCTCTTCTCAGCGGTTTCCTCCCCCCGACCGGTCTTTTCTCCCCCGACACTTTTTTTGTTGAAGAATATTCACTTGGCCCTTTCCGTCAGGCGGCTCGTGTCAGTCTCAGCGCGTCTGGATGGCTCTACGTTGCCGATCAAGGGGCTAACACAATTCAACTTTTTGGGGAGGATCATTCGAAGTCTGCAGAAGTCGGAGGGTATGGCTGGGTTTCGTCGACGTTCGACTGCCCCACGGGACTGGCCACCGACGGACTCAGTCTCTACGTGTCCGACCGCGGCAATCATCGAGTACAACGTTTCGACAGGAATCTGCGCTATCTTTCATCCCTTGCTACAAGAGATACGGCGTATGGCCCGGCGCGGTTTGGCTATCCGCTTGGCGTCGCTCTTTCGCAGCAAGGCGCTCTCTTCGTACTCGATGGGGAGAATCTTCGGGTGGTGAAGTTCGACGCGAGTTCGAATTTCGAACGGACATTCGGTGATGCGAGTTCGAACAATCAGGCGTTCCGCCAGCCCACGAAGATTCTGGCGACGAAACAGCGAGTCTATATCTCGGAACCGGCGAGGATACTCCAGTTTGACGACTTCGGAAATTTCATTCGCTCTGTCGGAGAGAATTTGGGTTCCAGAATTCAGACATTCGGTGCGGATGAATCCGCGATTGTCGAGGTGAGAGGAGACAGTCTGTATTGGTTCTCTGTGGAAGGAACATTGGAATCAACGACATCGATACGATCCCTGATCGCTGACGTTCCCATCGACGCTGTGCAGGACATCGCCGTGGCCGGAGATCGATTAATCCTCCTGACGACCAAACACCTCATTTCGTTTCATCGCGTGCGTCAGTGAAGAGAGCATAGAACGTAGTCAATGATTGACATTTACTTCGAATTGGATTATTTTTTGTGTCATTTTCTTACAGAATACACTTCACAGTTTCACTGTTGACTCGAGGAGGCAGACTATGGCATCAAGAAGCATTAACAAAGTGACACTCATCGGCAATCTCGGAAAAGATCCGGAACTACGCTACACCAGTAGCGGCGTTGCAGTTGCTTCATTCACTCTTGCGACGAATGAGTCCTGGAAGGATCAAGATGGGAATTTCCAGGAGAGGACTCAATGGCACAACCTCGTTGCCTGGAGGAAACTTGCTGAAATATGCGGCGAGTACCTCAAGAAGGGGAGCAAGATCTACCTCGAAGGCCGGTTGCAGTACAGGAGCTATGACGACAAAAGCGGTGTGAAGCGCAACGTAACGGAGATTGTGCTCGACGAGATGCTCATGCTTGATTCGAAAGGCGCTAGCCAATCCAGCGAACCCCAAGCAACGCCTCCGGCTGAGGTACCATCTCCGGAGAAAGCGGACGACCTACCCTTCTAGGTGTTGAAACTTCTTACTCAAGAGGACATTCCCATGTCATCAATGAGACTCTCTAAAGTCTTCGCTGCTGTCGCGTTTCTTGTCGCGAGCACGACCCAACAAACGGTTTGCGGGGTATCGAAGCATCCCGTTCGGGCGAAGCGCGGCATGGTAGTGTCGGCAGACATGCTGGCATCGCAGGTTGGGGTTGACGTCCTCAAGCAAGGAGGGAATGCTGTGGACGCCGCAGTTGCCGTCGGTTTCGTCCTCGCTGTCACATTTCCGGAGGCTGGCAATATTGGCGGCGGCGGATTCATGGTTATTCGCTTTAGAGACGGGCGGTCCACGACCTTTGACTACAGGGAGAAAGCACCTGGAAAAGCATCCCGCGACATGTTCCTCGACGAGCACGGTGAAATCGTACAGGAAAGAAGCCGGGACGGATACCTCTCGGTGGGCGTTCCAGGTTCGGTTGCCGGATTATTGCTCGCGTTGGAAAAATACGGCACGATGAGCCGTGAGAGAGTTCTGGCGCCAGCGATAGAAATTGCCCGGGCTGGCTTCACAATCAATCGCGGTGTAGCCGAAGACCTGAACGACGAGTCTTCGAACTTCCTGAAGTTTGTTGGCACGAAAAGACTTTTTTCGAACAACGGCAAGCCGTATCAGGAGGGAGACACACTCATTCAGACGGACCTCGCGGAAACGCTCAAGAGAATTTCTGAAGAAGGTCGGGATGGTTTTTACCGGGGCCGAACAGCAGACGCTATCGTTGCGGAAATGAAGCGGGGTGGAGGCCTTATCACGAATCAGGACTTGGAGTCATACCAGGCTCTCGAACGACCTCCCGTCAAGGGGACGTACCGGGGGTACGAAGTCCTTTCCATGGCCCCGCCGAGTTCAGGGGGAATCACATTGATACATATGCTGAATTTACTGGAACGATTTGACATCGCCTCGAGCGGGTTCGGCTCGTCGAAGGGCGTCTCGTTGATCGCGGAGGCGATGAAAATCGCATACGCCGACCGGGCCGAATTCTTAGGGGACCCCGACTTCAGCACGATTCCACAGGCCAAATTGCTCTCAAAAGAGTATGCGGACCAGCGAGCGAAATTGATTGATACTCTTCGCGCCACTCCGAGCTCAAGAATATCTCACGGAAAACTTCCTCCACCGGAAGGCACGCACACAACGCACTATACGGTTGTCGATCATTTAGGGAATGCCGTCAGCGTGACGACGACAATCAACAGTTACTTCGGTTCAGGGGTCGTAGTCGACGGTGCCGGATTCTTTCTTAACAATGAGATGGACGATTTTTACGCCAAGCTTGGTGCACCCAACCAGTTTGGATTTGTCGGGAGCGTCGTGAACTCAGTCCAACCCGGCAAAAGAATGTTGAGCTCGATGACTCCGACGATTCTTGTCAAAGACGGCGTTCCCTTCATGACAATCGGGAGTCCGGGCGGGATGACGATCATTGCTACCGTTCTGCAAGTCATACTCAACGTCGTCGACCACGGTATGAATATTCAGGAAGCTATCGATGCCACACGGATCTATCATCAGTGGTATCCCGACGAATTGCTCTATGAGCACCGCGGGTTATCACGCGATGTAGTCGAAAACTTAAAGCATCGTGGATACCGGCTCGTCGAGCGAAGAGGCTATCAAGGACGGGCGGAGGGAATCATCATCGATTCCAAGAGTGGGGTCATCTTCGGGGCGACTGACTCCCGGGGGTACGGAACTGCACTGGGGTATTGAATTTGCGTTTCAGAAGAAAGAATCTTATTCTCAAGTAACCGGTTATAACGTTCTTTGTCATGAATAGTTTTGGTGTCCCGCCAGACGTGTCACGGTCTGACAGGATGAAAAGGGAATTTCGTGATCCGAGCGAGAGATCGGAGAATCGAAAGCTGCCCCGCAACTGTACGTGAGGAAACTCGGCAATGTCACTGTCTTTGCTCTGAAGACGGGAAGACGTCGCGGTTGATCTATCCTTCACAAGCCAGGAGACCTGCCAAAACATTTGTTATGTCGAGTCCTTCGCGGGAAGGAGCTCTCTGAAAGAATAATTCCCTTTTTTCTTCTTGAGCCCTGACCTAGTTCTAAGGTCGGGGCTTTTTGTTATTCTATGCATGGATGCCATTATGAAGTACTTGTGGCTAGTCTGTTTTGCATTTCAAGTCTCGTTGCCGGCGTATGGGCAAGTCGCTCCGGAGGATTCTTCACACTCGTTTCATGTCCGTGAAGTGGTCGTGACGGCGACTCGCAGCGCTATTTCCCCGAGTGATTCTCCCTCTCCCATCGAGGTTGTCGGAAGAGACGAAATCCAGCGCGTGAGCGGTACCAGCGTCGCAGATGTGTTGCGACACTCGTGCGGAATCTTCCTGAAGGATTACGGGGCAAATGCATCCCTGAAAACAATTTCCCTGTGGGGATCTTCCTCGGAACAGGTGCTTGTGCTGGTCGACGGCATCCGATTCAATAGTGCTCAAAACGGTCTCGTCGATCTTAGCCTTATGCCGCTTTCGGATATCGAACGCATTGAAATTGTACGCGGAGGAAGCTCCGCCCTCTACGGTGCAGACGCACTTGGAGGAGTCGTCAACATCCTAACGCGCCGGCAGGAATCGGATACGCATTTGAGTGCCAGTGCCACAACAGGATCGTTCGGATTCCAGCGTTATGCGCTTGAAGCAGGGGGCAAAATTGGGTTCGCAGGCGTGCTCGCAGGATTTGTAGATGAGCGGGGAAACGACGATTACCCATTTCTTCTTCACCGCTCCGCTATTCAGGATACGACGCTCAATAGGGTCGATTCAGACTTTCGCAAGCAACAAACATACCTTCACATCGACGGGAGGGGAGACGAGCAATCTACGTTGAATCTTTCCGTGCAACATGTGAGCGCGGAACGTGGCGCTCCGGGGCCGGTCGTTACAGCTGCTGATGTCAGCGCGGCCCGTCAAAACGACAACGACCTTACCATCTCAGCAGGATATCGTGACCATCATCTCGCAGGGAGCGAGATTTCAGTGGACCTCGGGCTTCACTACAATCTTGAGACGTACAACGACCCGAACCCATTTTTTCCCACCGATTCCTACTACAAGAATACTTTTCTCACGGTGAGGCCTCAGATTCGGACGCTTGTGGGATTCAACAATCAAATTGTGTTTGGCGCGGAATTTGGACAGGGGAGGCTTGAGGGGAACGATTTCGACAGCAGGATCACCAGAGTGCAGAAGTCAGTCTACTTTTCCGACGAACAGCAATTCGACGTCCAGCGCTCAATGTTTGATAAGATATTTCTCTTCGGTACCTTTCGTTACGACGAATTTTCCGACGTCGATCACGCTCTGACGCCAAAAGCGGGCATAAACGTTCGTCTC
>JBGOVN010000011.1:0-12121 GCA_041478155.1 Bacteroidota bacterium
GCGGGGGCTTGGTCTCGCCCTTGGTGCCGTACTTCTTGCGGAACCGATCGACGCGGCCCTGCGTATCGACGAGCTTGTACTTGCCGGTGAAGAACGGGTGGCAGTTCGAGCAGATTTCGACGTGGAGGTTGCCGGCCGTCGACCGCGTCTCAAACGT
This sequence comes from Bacteroidota bacterium, assembly GCA_041478155.1. Classification (GTDB taxonomy): domain Bacteria; phylum Bacteroidota; class Ignavibacteria; order UBA10030; family UBA10030; genus JBGOVN01. Next base: position 158 of record JBGOVN010000011.1, read on the forward strand.
ATTGCCGCAGACGCACGTAACGACCGCTCGCTTATAATTGGGGTGAATTCCGGGTTTCATAGTATTCCTCTTCTTTCGTTTTCTTATCCGGAAATAAGATAGCAAAAATGACATTCACTTGCAATTCCCTCTCTCCCATCGGAAGTTGCTCCCCTTCGATTTCTTGAAATTCACTTTGTTAATCGGTAGATTGCATTCGATGAGAAAAATAGCTCTGCTCGCTGTCATCGTTATTCTCGCTGCCCCGATTCTCTTGGGGCAGGGAAGTACATTCAACTTCCTCCGCACCGACGTCAGTGCCCGTGCTGCAGGCCTGAATGGAAGTTTTGTTTCGATGACGGACGATCCGAACGTTGTTTTTTACAATCCTGCTGCGCTTGCGACAATATCGTCACCGAAGGCCTCGGTAGGCTATCTCAAACACCTCCTGGACGTCAATGCCGGCAATGTTTCCTTCGCCGAGAACGCCGACGGCTTCGGCAATATCGGCTTCGGTGTAACCTTCATCGACTACGGAACCTTCACACAGACGGATGCCTCGTCGAATATACTCGGTACGTTCGGAGCCAGGGAACTTGCCCTTATCGCGGGCATTGCAACTTCTGTCGACGATCAAACAACAGTGGGGGTGAACGGCAAGTTCATTTATTCATCGATCGCGGAGTATCGCTCGAGCGGATTGGCATTCGACCTCGGTGCGCTCTACCAAATTCCGTCAGAGCACATCACACTGGGTGCGAGCGTGCTGAACATCGGGAGACAGCTAGGCACCTATGCAGGCATCAGGGAATCACTTCCGCTCGATGTGAAAATCGGCATTACCAAGTGCCCCGAGCATCTTCCCGTTCTTCTCAATCTGGATTTCCACAGGCTGAATGAGTCGGCGGGAAGTTTTGCAGACCGGTTCGGCTCGTTTACGTTCGGGGCAGAATTCCTGATGAGCGAATCGGTGCAGCTGCGATTGGGTTACAGCAACGAGCAGCGGAAAGATCTGAAACTTGGGACGAGCGCAGGCCTTGCGGGGTTCTCACTCGGCGGCGGGTTTCTTTTTCAAGAGTATCAAATCGACTACTCGTTCAACTCGTACGGCAAGATCGGAGAACTCCACAGAATTTCCCTCGGAATGAAGCTCTAGAATCCCGCGTTACTTCATCACGCCCTCCAGAAATCTGTCGCTCACGTAGAACAAGAGCATTCCCGCGAACACGAGCAACGGCGGTATGCGATTCGCGGTTTTGTTGATCTCGGGGATCAGGTCACTCGCTCCAACGTAGAGGATCGTACCTGCCGAGAATGCGAACGCCGCGCCGACGAAGGATGCATCAACCCGTTCAAGGACGAATACGGTACTAGCGCCGACGACGGTCGCGACGCCCAGCCCCACCGCAGCGGAAAGAACCGTCCTTCTCGAATGCCCCGCCGATAGCATGATAGAACCAATCGTCAGCCCTTCCGGAAACTTGTGGAGGAGCACTGCAATAAAAACGAGAAACCCCACGAGAAAATCGTACTGCATGCCGACAGAAATCGAGAGACCATCGAAGAAGGCGTGGATGAAGAGTCCGGTCAGAGCCGAGACGCTTGCGGTTTTCGAGACCATCACATCTGAGTGGGTCTCTTCGCCGAAGTGAAGATGTCCGACCACGGTGTGCTCGAAGAAATGGATGGTCGCAAACCCGGCGAGGAAGCAGAGGGGAGCCGCTTTGGGCAGCGCTGCGAAGCTTGCCGGGATGAGCTTGAGGAACACGAGGGCGAGGATGAACCCTGCGCCAAGCGCAAGGAGCGTCTCCTGAACTCGTTGCGGCCAGTGGTGCTTGGCCACCATGAGAAGACCTCCAAGGATCTCGGCCCCCGCCGCCGCAAGGCCAAACAAAATGATTTGGACCTTCATCTAATTCCTCGAATACGGTTTTTCGATGAACCGACGGGCGTCCCTGTGCGAATTCTCATATTCCTTCATCTCAAGGACCTTCTTGTATTGGTCGAGAGCCTGCTGGCGCTTGTGTTGGGCGTCGTAAATCATGGCGATAATGAGATTGCCCAGCGACATGAATCCGGAAGCGCCGTCCTTGTCGAGCCTCCGGCATAATTCGTCACATTTAAAAAGATATCGGAGAGCGTTGTCGAACCTCCCGCCGAGGAATTCATATTTGCCAAGATAGTAGTACGCTTCCCGGCCATCGTAGTCGTCGTAGCCGATCTGTTTCGCACGGTACCGTTTTTCAATCTCGACGAAGACATCGTTGGCTTCACCGAGATGTCCCAGACTTACGAGGCATCGTCCGACGTATCGGTGAAACACCGGGTTCCGGGGGAACCGCGCATTCAACTTCTTCGCTATCTCGTAGGATTTTGGATAGTCCTTCTCGAACATGAAATAATTTTGCATCAGGAAGTAATTCGCTTCAACGCTGGCATATTTGGCGCGTTCCGCCGCTATCCGGAGCTGCTCGAGCCCCTTCTTCCTGTCGCCGTTCGGGAAAAAAAACATCAGCGGCTTCACGATCGGATACTGTTCGGGAATCAAATCGGCGTAGTAGTTGTAGATACCGATGCCGAGCAGGACGTCGTAGTTGTTCGGGTCCAGTTCGTATGCCTTTCGAACAAGCGGAAGGGCAACCATGCCGTCGTTTGCAGCCCCCACCCATTTCCCCCGGTTCGCGCGCAACCTGCCGCGAAACCCGACAGCACCGCCTTTAAAGAACATCGCAGTCACATCGTTTGAATTTTTTTCGAGGCGTTTGTCGCACATATCAACCACCGAATCGAGCATGTCATAGAACTTCTGGTCCTGCGATTCGTCGTCGAAGTTCGAAAGAATTCGCCACCATTGCGCCATTGCCCGAAAAAAGTATCCGACCGGATGATCGGGCCTTAGCCTGACGATGTCTGCGAATTCGCGTTCGGCTCCCTCGAATTCGAGATTGTAGAGAAGTTCGATACCTCGTTGCACTTTGGGATCAATTTCGGGGTCGGCATTCCCGGAATTCAATTGAGCAGGAATCTTGGCGGGAACAAACAACAATGCGGCGGCTGTAAACAGGAGCCGGAAGGTGTGGCGCATTCGCTTGTCTTATGACAACTTTTGGGCGAAATATTCTCGGAGCCGTCCGACGGAGACTCGCTCTTGCAGCATCGAATCTCGCTCGCGGACCGTCACCGATTGATCCTGCAGGGTTTGCGAATCAACGGTGACGCAGTACGGCGTTCCGATCTCATCTTGGCGACGGTAGCGCCTTCCGACAGCGCCGCTTTCGTCGTAAAAAACTCTGTACTGCTGGCGCAAGTCCGCTTCAATCTTCCTGGAGAGTTCGGGCATCCCATCCCGATTGACGAGAGGAAATATTGCGATCTTCATCGGCGCCAGCTTCGGATCAAGCTTGAGGACGGTCCGTGTCTCGCTTCCCCCTTCCGCGGTGGGGGCTTCTTCCTCTGCATACGCGTCGACAAGGAACGCCATAAACGAACGGCTCGCACCTGCCGAGGTTTCGATCACGAACGGGGTGAACTTCTCCTTCGTCTCTTCATCAAAATACTTCATACTCTTTCCCGAGAACTTCTCGTGTCGCGAGAGGTCGTAGTCCGTCCGGTTGTGAACTCCTTCAATCTCTCCCCACCCGAACGGAAACTGGAATTCTATGTCGTACGCATCCTTTGCGTAGTGGGCGAGTTTTCCGGGTTCATGCTGGTGCCATTGAAGTTTGTCTTTCTTCATTCCGAGGTTGGTAAACCATTCCATCCGCTCTGACCGCCAATAATCAAAGTGCCGGTCATCCGTTCCCGGTTTGACGAAGAATTGCATCTCCATTTGTTCGAACTCGCGAGTGCGGAAGAGAAAGTTCTTCGTGTTGATTTCGTTGCGGAATGCCTTGCCGATTTGCGCGATGCCGAACGGAATCTTCTGCCTCGATGCCGATTGAACGTTGAGAAAATTGACAAAAATTCCCTGGGCTGTCTCAGGCCGCATGTACACCACCGAAGAGGAGTCTTCGAGAGGGCCTACGAACGTCTTGAACATGAGGTTGAATTTCCGAGCTTCGGTGAACGTCCCTTTGTTGCCGCAGTTTGGGCAGGTCAACCTGGGAATAATGCCCTGGACGTCCATTTCCGAGGCCGTGCGCCTGTTGAACTCATCCTCCACAATTGAATCCTTCAACTGTCCGTCGAATTTCCCCGGCTCAACTTCTCTGAGAATTTCCTTCTTCTTCTTGAGAGACATTTCTTCCAGCAGAATGTCGATTCGATACCGGGATTTGCACTGCTTGCAATCCACCATCGGGTCGGTGAAATTCTCAACGTGGCCTGACGCTTCCCACACCCGGGGATGCATCAGGATGCTGGCGTCCAGTCCCTCCACATTTTCACGGTACGTCATATTCTTCCACCATTGCTGCTTCAGGTTGTTGAGCATTTCGACCCCCAGCGGTCCATAATCCCAACAGCCATTCAATCCGCCGTAGATTTCGCTCGACTGGAACACAAATCCGCGCCGTTTCGCGAGCGACACGATCTTTTCCATCACCTTTGACTGGTCAGTTACAGCGCTTTTGCTCATTCAATGCTCACGTTAGATCTGTCTCCCTCTCATCATGCGTTCTTAAACACCGGTTTTCTTTTTTCCAAAAATGCCGCTGTTCCTTCTTTAAAATCTTCCGACCCACAGCAGAGACCGAATAAACTCGATTCGAGTTCCTGGCCATCTGTGAGGTTTGCTTCATCCGTCATGTTGACCGCCTTGAGAGCAAGGCGGATCGCAAGCTGACTCTTCGAGAGGATTTTTTGGGCCACCGCCTCGGCAGTCTTCAGGAGTTCGGACTGTGGGACGACTCTATTCACAAGTCCTATTCTCAACGCTTCCTGCGCGTCGATCTGGTCTCCCGTAAGAATCAACTCCATCGCCCTTCCCTTCCCCACAAGCCGCGCCAACCTCTGCGTGCCTCCGTACCCGGGAATGATACCGAGGTTGACCTCCGGCTGGCCGAACTTCGCGTTCTCGGAGGCTATTCGAATATGGCAGGCGAGCGCCAATTCTGTTCCTCCGCCCAGCGCGTACCCGTTCACTGCCGCGATCACGGGCTTACCGAGATTTTCTACCGCATTGAAAACTTCCTGCCCCTGCTCAGAGAACGTTTTTCCGGACTCTGCTTTCAACGTCGTTAACTCTTTGATATCCGTTCCAGCCACGAAAGATTTTTCACCTGCCCCTGTTAGGATGACGACGTCGATCTCTGCATCATTTTTTATCCGGTTGAACATTTGCTTGAGCTCCAACTTTGTCTCCGCGTTGAGCGCATTGAGCTTATCCGGCCGGTTCACTGTCACGTAAGCAATCCGTTCTTTGACAGCATAAAGCAGGTTTTTCAGTGCTAGGGCTGACATATCAGGTTTGGGATACCACCTGGAAATGTGATGTGTCGTTCGTAGTGTATTCGGAAATACGAAGCATCATTCTATAGAGCTTCCCTCCCATGTCAGAATTTTTTTCAATTGACCGATCTTCTCCGGGGTCAATTCGTTTTTCTTTTCAGCAAGTCGCAGAACATACCTTCCGAGTTCGCGATAGAGCGGGACGAGTTCGGGAAATTTTGCCGAGAGTTCGAGCAGATGCAATTGGACCGTCGCGGAACTTCCTCGCACCACAGGCCCCGTCAGCGCTTCAACGGGGGAAGCCTTCAACGCGTTTTCGATACTCGACTCAATCAGTTTTTCCAGATAACCAATCCCCTCGCCCTTGCCAAGTACTCGCGATAGTTCTTCGGCCACACCGAGCGCGGCAACTGTGTAGTTGGACGCGAACACACACGCAAGATGATACAAAATTTTTGCTTCTTTCGGAACTTGGAGGAATTTTCCGCCAAGCTCGAGTACAAGTTTTTTTGCAAAGCGGGTTGAACCGGGGTCACCTTCATACCCGTAGTAGATTCCCCCCATGCTTCTCAACTGATTGTCGAGAGATACCCTTTTCGGAAACGATTGAACTGGATGAAGAGAGAAAACTTTTGCCCCTTTTGAATGGAGAGGAGTTAACACGTCGCTCGTCAAGACCCCTGAAGTGTGTCCTACGTGAAGACGGTCGAAGCGGAGATGATGAAGGTCTGCCAGCCGTTCGCCAACGCCGGCTATTGCTTCGTCGGGAACGGTGAGGAGAATTAGCTGGGATTCGGATGAAACATCTTCGAGAGAATTGGAACAGCGAACGCATTTCACGCGCCTCCCCAGGGAACGGGCGTCAGTCGTATCACTGCTGACGACTGAGGCAGCGGTGTGCCCGCGACGCGCGAGCATGACACCGAGCGCCGTACCGACGCGGCCTGCTCCGACCACCGAGAACGCGAACTTCCTGGCTCCGGCCGACACTAGCTCACCTTCGTCAACGCGGCCGAGAGGTAGCCTACTACTGCTTCTTTATCCCCTGTCACATCGCCGGAATTGCAGTACGCGAGGATTCGCGAACGGTTCGCTCCGAGCTTTTGAGCCGCGAGCATAACAGCGACCATTGGCCCTCCACCGCAAGCCTCAACTTCATTTCGTTCCAGCTTATCCATCAACCCTCGGGCGTTGAATGATTCCACCTCACGAAGAATCAGATTATCGAGGACAAGGGCGTCCTGATACGGGTGGTAGTGGGAAAGGTCGCTGCTGGCAATCATGAGAACGTTGTATTTCGACGCCGCTGTCGCCAGAACTTCAGACAGGGATTCACAGAAATCTCTACGCTGGTCGCCGATGATTATGGGAACAAATGAGAATTTTTTCAATACACGCTGGAGGAAGGGAAGCTGAACCTCAATCGAGTGTTCCGAGCCGTGTCCAAGCTGAGAGAGCACCACCCCCTTGCTGTCATTGATAATTCCGGCCCGGAGTTCTTTATGAATGGGAACTTCCCCCAGAGGTGTTTCATATGCGTCGCTGAGCGCGATCGAGACGCCTTCGAAATACTCACGGTGACTCGGCCCGACAACGATGACAGCGTCGAACTCAAGTTTCCTCAGTTGAGCATATCCCTTGGCGGCGACAGCACCTGAGTAGGGATAGCCGGCGTGGGGACAGATCAATGCCTGAAGAGTCCCTTCCTGCCGGATTTCCTCTCCATTATTCAAGAGGTCGTCGACCTCCCGCATCAATGTACTTGGAGAAGCGGGATAGAACATACCCGCGACGGCCGCACGGCGGATGAGGGGAGTCGTCACGACGTCGTTCCTGCCATCCCGGATTCTGAAAACTTGTCGGCTGTAAAGCGAAAAATCCGGACCCCTGCAAGTTTCCATGCATCGGGGGGAAGGCCGGCTTTGACTGCCGTGTGTTCCAGGAACTGTTCTCTGTTCCATTGAAACTCCGCGGCGACCTGGGGAAGGAGCAAACCGCGGCGATATCCTGCGTCTACGACAAGACCGTGCGTTCCGACTACTATTTCATCGATGCTGTTTACGGCCTCAAGAGGAGTCAGCACCGAAAGTTCGATGTCCGTCCTCTGGAGTTCTTCTTTTGAGAGAGGTAGAAAACGCGGATCTTCAAAGGCTGCCTTTTGAGACACTTCCCGAACTGTCCGCAAGAGAGATAATCCAGGTTCGACATAACCAACGCACCCTCGAAGTTCTCCATCAACTCTGAGCGTTGCGAACGCACCGCATGGCACATCGAACACTTCATCGGCTGATTTCACCGGCGGCGACGTGACTCCGTCGAGTGCAGATTGAATGGATGACCGGGCAATTTGCAAGAGCACGATTTTTTCGTCATCACTCAGCCGCATGATCGCCTCCACCATGATTCGTCAGCAGGTAAGGTACGGAGGTGCGTTATAACATTCAAGCATCGCGCCCGATTCCTTGCTTCTCCCGCCGTCATTCCTTACATTCTCATCAACTATTTAACAATTTGCGAGTGAACGTTGTCGTTGATGGTAAGCATATCGGGAATTCGCGGCGTCGTCGGCTCGGACTTGACTCCCGAGGTCGTCGTCCGCTACGCGTCCGCGTTCGCAGAATATTGTAATCGCGGCACAATCGTCATCGGCCGCGACGGAAGAATCACAGGCAAGAACGTTGGCAACATCCTCGCTTCTACTCTTTTGCAGATGGGATGTGAAGTCCTCGCAATAGGAATCTGTCCGACACCTACCGTCGCTCTGGCCGTTGAGAAAAAAAAAGCAGCGGGCGGCATATCGATAACTGCCAGCCACAACCCCATGCAATGGAACGGACTGAAGTTCTTTGCTTCGACAGGGCTGTTCCTCGATGGTGAAGAGAATCAGGAGCTCTGGAAAATTGCCGGCCGACCCAGCCGCGCGTATATGCCCTGGGACCATCAAGGAACTCATACGTCCATCGAGAGGTTCATCGATGACCACCTTCAGACTGTTCTTTCGTTGCCCTACATGCAACCACGGAAAATAAAGGAACGCAAGCTGAAGGTCGTTCTTGATTGTGTCAACGCTGCAGGTGGAGTCATCGTCCCCAAGCTGCTCAAAACGCTAGGATGCCGAGTCATCCCCATGAATTGCGACGTTTCCGGGGTCTTTACGCACACCCCTGAGCCGGTACCTGAAAACCTTTCCGCATTATGCTCACGAGTACGAATAGAAAAGGCGGATCTAGGTATCGCGGTCGACCCGGATGTTGACCGACTTGTGCTCATCGATGAGCGCGGAGAGCCCTTTGGTGAAGAGTATACGATTGCAAGCGTTGTGAAATTTGTCCTTGAAAAAGAATCGGCGAAGAATGCGAAATCCATAAAGAAAAACCCCTCACATAAAAGCCTCAAGAACAATACTCGAGAAGCAGAACCCGTCGTTGTCGTAAACCTGTCTACTACCCGGGCAGTTGATGATATCGCAAAAACCTACGGCGCCCGCGTCGTCCGAACACCGGTCGGGGAGATCAATGTAGCCAAGAAAATGAAGGAAATAGGCGCGATCGTCGGGGGCGAAGGGAGCGGAGGCGTCATCCTCCCTTCAGCACACCTTGGCCGTGATGCCATGGTCGGCATCGGCTTGATACTTCAGTGTCTCACGGATTTCCGCGGTACCGTCTCGCAGTTTAAGCAAACGATGCCGCAATACTTTATTGCAAAGGGGAAGGTCGAGTCGAAGACGCCGGGGGGAGGCGATATTCTAACTAAAATGATGGAGAAGTATTCAAGAAAAGAGACTGTAAACAGCGACGACGGTCTGAAGATTGACTTTGCGGATTCGTGGGTCCACCTGCGAAAGTCGAATACCGAGCCGGTGATCCGGATTATCGCGGAGGCGCCGACGAAAGCGGGAGCAAATGAGTTACTTTCGGCATTCACAAAAGAGATTCTCATTCTCAACGGATAGGATTCTTGCCGGGATTTTGGAGAAAAAACAGAATTCGATCTCTGGTGTCATTCCTTGGGATTGTCGCGCTGTGGTTCCATCCGGCCGTAGGACAGGAAAGCCGTTTTTATTTTTTCCATCCCTATCCATACGGCTCGGAATCGGTGTACAACCCAGCAACGCTCATCCTCAACGGCGGGGGTGATATCCTACAAACCTATCAGAGTCCAAACAGGATCGATGAACTCCCGTGGGAGTTAGGATCTGCGAGCGTCTGGCGGAGCATCACATCCCCGACCTATGAAATCAACCGGTATGGCTGGGGGCGATTCCTGTCCCAGGAAGTGTTTCCGACAAGTCTTGACATTGAAAAATCCCAGTACATCCCGAATTATTTTCTTCACACGATCGGCGGGGGGATGGAGTTCAGGAAGATCTCCGAGTGGTACGAGTATCATAGTTATCCAATTCCCAGGGTCTTCGGCGCGGTCACAGTAATGTCATTCCACTTCATCAATGAAATGATCGAGAACGGCAATGGTATCCATCCTAACACCGACTGCATCGCCGACCTCTTGATCTTTGACCCCCTCGGTATTATCCTGTTTGGTTTCGACGGCGTGTCTGAATTTTTTTCATCCGAACTAAGTTTAAACGACTGGTCCAGCCAGACCGGGTTCTCACTCAATCCGTTCTCTGTCCGTGATTGCGGACAGGCATTCGTGATGAAATACCCTTTAACGAAGGCCGCCCGCACCAGTCTCTTTTTTCATTTTGGAAAATTTGCACTACTTGGTCTTTCGTTCAAGACCAACAACGAAGAGAGCATTTCCATCGGACTGGGCGGAACGACAACGGGGGTGTACATCGTTGACGACAACAACGAGATTCCAACGCGCTCGACGCTCGTCGGTTTTATGGGAGGGATCTATTTCGACAGGAACAATTCGCTGCTTGCAGCGCTGACAGTCACCGATACGTTCATCGAACGTTACAAGCTAAGTATCTATCCCGGTTCGTTGTTTGTTTCCGGCTTCTCTCCGGGAGTGTTTATCGCTCTTGAGGAGCATGGAACGGTCGGCGTAGGAGTCTCCTTTCCGGTCCTGCCGATCGCTTTGAGTCTGTACAGGCCAAACTAAATTACACGACTATGACCCTCGCAAAAGTAATCGGTACTATCGTCGCCAGTCAAAAGAACGAAAACCTCGAGGGGTACAAGCTGCTCATCGTTCAGCCCATCGACCTGGAGGGGAAGCCGCTCGGCAGGGATGTTCTGGCCATCGACCAAGTCGATGCCGGCGTCGGCGACGTTGTCCTGATGATTCAGGAAGGAGCCGGTGCTCAACAAATACTCAAGAGAAAGGATGTTCCGGTCCATTCGATCGTCGTTGCCGTCGTTGACGGCATGTCGGTCGAAGTCCGCTCGTAAACAAGCCTACGTCATACAGGGGGGGAGTATGTTTGACATCCGTGACCTTCTTCGTCTCGCTTCGATTCCTCGTGTTGGTCCTCAGAAAATTCGCGCGCTCGTCAGCCATTTTGGAGACCCGGGACGTGCACTCCGCGCCTCCCCGCGCGAACTCATAAAAGTGGAGGGAATCGAAAAAAAACTCGCGACGACGATCGCACGCCATCGCGGCGGGGAGAAGTTTGCAAACGAACAACTGAAACTCCTGAACACTGTCGAAGGGCGAATCGTGACGGTGTGGGATCAGGATTACCCGGAGCTTCTGAAGAAAATTTACGACCCTCCGGCACTCCTCTTCGTCCTGGGGTCGCTTCGGGAAAGCGACCGTTTCGCTCTCGCAATCGTTGGTACGCGAGTACCCTCGCTTTACGGACAACAGATTGCTGAATCGTTCACTATGAATCTGGTCTCTCTCGGTCTTACCGTTGTCAGCGGGCTCGCACGAGGGATCGATACCATTGCTCACGAGACGACACTCAGGTCTGGGGGTCGGACACTCGCGGTAATCGGTTCCGGACTTGACGTGCCTTACCCTCCCGAAAATCGCAGACTCATGGAGAAGATTGCGGGACACGGCGCTGTCATCTCGGAATTTCCGATGGGGACGAAACCCGATGCGACAAACTTCCCAAGGCGAAACAGAGTTGTCAGCGGATTGTCGTTGGGGACGCTCGTTGTTGAATCGGATGAGAACGGGGGCGCCATGATCACGGCGTCTACGGCACTCGACCAGAATCGCGAAGTATTTGCAATTCCCGGACCTATCACCGAGAAACGAAGTCGCGGTCCCAATGTACTGATCCGTGAAGGAAGGGCAAAGCTCGTGCAAACCGTCGACGATATTATTGCCGAGCTTACGTTTCAACTTCGGCCAATCCTGAAGAAGGGAAAAGAATCAACACCCCCTCCTCAGCTCTCGTTGTTCGAACGAACAATCTTCGACGTCCTTCGATCCGAGCCGATCCACATTGACACGATTGCCGAGCTGGCTGCATCCTCTCCGGCCGACGCCCTCGTGACGCTCCTCTCGCTGGAGTTCAAGGGAGTCGTGAAGCAGTATCCTGGCAAGATGTTCGTCAAATTCTAGACTTCTTCCTTTCGATTTTTCCTTTGTACTGCCGGCAATCGGGTAATTCAATCAGACCCAAAAAAAGCCCCTTCACTCATGTGTAGGGGCTTAATTCTTGGCGTCTTGGCC
>JBGOVN010000266.1:0-3144 GCA_041478155.1 Bacteroidota bacterium
AAAGTTGTGCCACAAGCCGAGCGCAATGGCCGGCAACTTGAGACCGCTGCGGCCGCAGCGGTTGTAGCGCATCGTATCGTAGCGCTTCGACGACGGGGTGTACGAACTCATTGATGGTCCTTCGCCAGGCCTGTGATCAAGCGGAGAAAAACGCAACTCTCTGGCTTGTCGTGACTCGGCCTATCGCTGGTGGGGTGGGAGTTTTCCCTGGAGGGCATCCATCTGCTTGCGGAGAGACTCCTCAGCTTGCTGGGTATCCTGCGTGCCCTGGTACTGGTCGTACAGGATTCGGGAAAGATCGACCAACGATTTCGTCATAACGGCGATAACGTTGAATTTGTCCTTAATTTGGGAAAAGCTCTTTACGAGCAACTTTTTCGAGTTGTCCGCCAGGCCCGGCGTGAGGCGCTGTTCGGATTCATGCATTTCCGTTGAGATATCCGAAAGAACTGTATTTACTTGATGTGCGATGAAACTGGTCGTATCCCGTAGCAATTGGAGTGAAACGAGGTTTCTTTCCCTGCTGCGGTCGGTGTGGCTTACCTGCTCCTTCGCCTTCTTGAACTGGTAACGCTCATGAACTCCTCGCACGATAAGAGGGAAATGTTGCTGGTCGAACAGGTCTTTTCGGATATAGTCATAGGCTCCGAACTTGATCGCCTCGACCGCAATATTGTCCGTCCCGGCGCCCGATAACATAATGACCGGCGTGTCGATCTTTTGTTCGTCCATCCATTGAATGACGTTGAGACCGGTGAGGCCTTCCATCTTGTAATCGAGGACGACAACATCGAACTTGATCTGCTTTAAGGCGACCAAGGCCCCCTCTCCGGAATTGCATTCTTCGACATCAAAACCACCTTTGAGAAGGACCGCGCTGAGAACTTTGCGGAACGAGTCTTCATCATCGACAATAAGAACATAGAGAGGCCTATTGCTTTTCATGGTGTTTCCCTTATTAGTATTACAAGATAGGAGAATTTATGAAGATCCACAACCTGGCGGCAGAACGGTTCGTCCAACTCAACATTCCGACCGTGTCTAACTAGGGTGTCGACTTCAATACCACTCTTCTTGACCTTGTCGGCTGTACACAAAAATGCCGCGGCAGGCCGTTCTACCGGCCCGCCGCGATTGTTAGATCTGTGATTGTTGTTTAGTTCGTCAGTGTGAGCGTTACAGTCTTGGCCGTGGATGAAAGTGTTCCGGCTGACGCTAGTGCTGAGAAGGTGTAGGTTATTGATTGGCCAGCATCTGCACCCTTCGCGATTCCAGTCACAACACTCAGCGCGCTACCTGATGTTGCGTTCGAGATATCAACCGATCCGGCGCTTGTTCCTTTGACACTCGCCAGGGCGATGTTCAAGGCGTAACCTGCGGAAAGCGCTGCGTCGAGATTCGCTGTGACTTTCACCGTGTTGCCGAAGTTCTGGGTAATGCTGTAGGTCGTTGAATTGTCGGAGACTGAGGTTAAAGCATCTGTTCCGGCAGTTCCTGTCGCAACCGTGAGTGCTCCGGGGTTGCCCGACGTCGAAATCTTATAGATCGTGTTGACTGCAAGTGAGAGACTCTGGTTAGCAGAGGCCTGAGCAAAGCTCGCTTGAATGGCGAAAGTGCTTAAGGCGACAGTGGCGATGATGACGAGTGACTTTTTCATTTTGTTTTTCCTTGGTTTGGGTGATTGTTAGTTTCGTGTTCTGACATGTATATGTCAAACCCTGTGCCAATGTGGGAATTGGCTTTTTTTGACAAAATTCCGATGTTGATGAATTCTATATGTTCTATATTGAGGCAATAGTTTCATAATGAGAATGCAAGAATGACTAAATGCATCATTGTGATGCAAAAATTGGGCTGGAACTAAAGCTAATGGAAATCCGTAGTGTTCTGGGAGGGAGAGTGCTCAAGGCTTTTAAGACCGAGAATCCTCCCAACGAATTACAAGGAATGCATGAATTCCACACGACCCTCGATTGAAGGAATGGAATGATTCCGTCGAGAATAAACCTTAGCAGCAATGGCCTGTCAAACGGAAGCTCATCTTTTGGAGAAGGGATGAGCGTATAGCCTCCATAACCCCGGCGAGTCCGCAAGGATGATGTCGGGGTTTTTTTGTTTGGACATCGAGGTGTTGTCTGTTTCACTTGTCTTTCCAATTGTTTCAGCTAATCCCCAACAGTCTTCTCACCCTCCATCTTCGAGGACACGAACACTATGTCAAAGAAAGCTCTTCTTGCGCTCTTCCTAGTCATTTCTGTAACGAGCTGCCTGGCATTTCAAGAGCAGTCAAAGCCGCAGACCCAACGCGAATCGATTCTCGTTACACCCACCTGGTTGGCTGGACATTTGAATGACCCAAAGCTGGTCATTCTCCATGTTGCAACGACGCGGCGGGATTACATGAACGGTCATATCCCCGGAGCGCGATTCCTCTGGGTGGGGACGATGGCCGCCTCGACTCCGGAGCTCTCTTTCGAGCTTACGCCGCTGGAACAGCTCGACACAACCGTGGAAAGCCTCGGTATCAACAACGATTCGCGCATCATTCTGTACTTTACTGGCGCCAGTGTGGCCTCCACAGCGCGAATGTTTGTTACGCTGGAATACCTCGGGCTTGGGGACCGGACGTCGATTCTCGACGGTGGTTTGGATGCCTGGAAAAATGATGGAAGACAAGTCACCACCGAGGCGCCAAAGATTGTACGTGGAAAATTTTCGCCCAACGTTCACCCAAATGTGTTCGTCGATGCTCAGTATGTAAACGCTAACTTAAATTCTGGATCTACCGCCATTCTTGACGCACGGCTGCCGAACTTTTACGCGGGAAATGGCGGAGGTATGCCGCGCCCCGGCCACATTCCCAATGCAAAGAATCTTCCGTATACGAGCGTTTTCGATTCAACAAATAGAATAAAAAACCCTGAGGTTCTTCGACAATTGTTTCAGGGAGCGGGCGTTACACCAGGAGAGCATGTCGTCACGTACTGCCATGTCGGCCAGACTGCAAGCGTGGTCTATCTCGCCGCACGGGTGCTCGGCTACGACGTCAGTTTATACGACGGCTCGTTTGAGGATTGGAGCGGGAGGTTGGATCTGCCGATCGTCGTTCCCGAAAAGAAATAGAAACGAGATCGGATTCAGCGG
>JBGOVN010000293.1:0-2861 GCA_041478155.1 Bacteroidota bacterium
GACGAAGAGTCGCTTTCCGGCCTTGTGAAGCAATACCTTGAGGAAAGTGGATACAAGGTCTTCATGGCGAGGGACGGCATCGAAGCAGTGGAGATGTATAAAGAGAATAAGGGACATGTTGACCTTGTCCTTTCAGATCTTGGGCTGCCAAAGCAGGGGGGATGGGAAGCGGTGATGCAGATGAGGGAGATGAATCCGCGACTGAACGTCATCGTCCTCAGCGGGTATGTGAGTCCCGAGCAGCGCATGGAAATGACACGGCTTGGAGTCCAAGATATTATCCAGAAGCCGTACGCGCCGACAGACGTATTGAAGAAGATTCGAAAAGTACTCGACACACGAATTACGACGGTGAATTCGTAAGTTCAAGCCCGCAACCCGCCTTCACGCGAGGAACAGTATTCTTGACAATCGGTCAATTCCTCGCTATATTCATGCGCATTTTTTCGGACTTTTTTCACCTCTCAAACAGCTTCACCCAAACATCATTATGCTCACGGAATTCGGAAAAATCCTGATTTTCTTCATCCTCGGAGCACTTTTTGTTGCAGGGGGCTTTGTCATGTCGTGGCTCCTCCGGCCTCACAGACCGTATCCGGAGAAACTCTCGCCCTACGAGTGCGGTGAAGAACCGGTTGGGGACGCATGGGTTCGGTTCAACATCCGCTTTTATGTCGTTGCGCTCATATTCCTGATTTTTGACGTCGAGGTAGTTTTTCTCTTTCCGTGGGCGTTGGTCTTCAAGCAGACCGGGATCTTTGCGTTTCTCGAAATGGCTGTTTTTCTCGCAATCCTTCTGGTGGGATATGTCTACGTTTGGGCAAAAGGAGACCTCGATTGGGATAAGCCGCGGCCGGAAATCCCAATCCTCCAACGTCCAGGTCGTCCGATGACGGCCCCGTCGCCCCGGTACGTGGAAGTACCTCTCGTCTAAATCTTCCAATAGATCGGAGCTCTTCAACTTGGGACTTCTCGACCAGCGGTTTGAAAACGGAAATGTCGTTATCACCTCTGTTGAAAACCTGCTGAACTGGGCACGACTGTCCTCTCTGTGGCAAATGCAGTTTGGTTTGGCCTGCTGCGCCATCGAAATGATGGCGGCCTCCGCTTCGAATTTTGACATTATGCGTTTTGGCGTCATACCCCGTGCCACGCCGCGGCAAAGCGATGTTATGATCGTCGCCGGGACGGTGACGCTTAAGATGGCCTCGCGAATCAAGCGCTTGTACGACCAAATGTCGGAGCCCCGATACGTAATTTCGATGGGAAGTTGCTCCAACTGCGGTGGGCCGTACTGGGAACACGGCTATCATGTTCTCAAAGGAGTAGACCGTGTCATTCCTGTTGATGTCTACGTCCCCGGATGCCCTCCACGCCCCGAAGCGTTGCTCGAAGGGATCATGAAATTGCAAGAGAAGGTGAGAAAAGAGAGCGTGGTCAAGAAGTCGGCTTAGTGAATGTCAATCAGCTATGAGCTGTTAGCTATTGGCTCTTAGAAGAAGATTCCCAAGAACAGTCTCTAAAGAACATTTCCTCATATTCAATGTCTCCTCAAGAGATCCACGATAATCTGAAGGCAAAATTCGGCGATGCAGTGCTCGACGCCAAGCTCGATGCACCGCAGGCGTGGATTCGAATCGATGCTCAGAAAACAGCTGAAATTGCAGTTTTCCTTCGCGACGAAGCGCAGTTCCTCTTCGATTACCTCAGTTGTCTGAGCGGTGTTGACTACAACGATGGGAACCTCGGCGCGGTCTATCATTTGTACTCGACGACCCACAAGCACAAGATTGTCCTCAAAGCTCAGTGCGGAAAAGAAAATCCGCACGTTCGGTCGCTAAGCTCGGTGTGGGGAACCGCCAACTGGCACGAACGCGAAGCGTTTGACCTCCTCGGTATTGTTTTCGACGGCCATCCCGACCTGCGCCGCATTCTCTGCCCCGACGATTGGGAGGGGCATCCGCTCCGCAAAGATTATAAAGTACCGGAATTCTACAACGGCATGCGCGTTCCCTACTAGTCCTCATGATCGAGTCAAGAGTCCTTCCTACCGATTACGTTACCAAACCCGGCGAATATAAGACATCCGCGGGAAAGACCATCCGCACGGATGAGATGATCATCAACATGGGCCCCCAGCATCCGTCAACACATGGTGTGTTGCGGCTCGAGATCGTCGTCGACGGCGAAATCGTCATCGATGTTATTCCGCATATCGGCTACCTCCACCGCTGCTTCGAAAAGCATGCGGAGCATATGACCAACTATCAGCAGGTGATACCTTACGCGGACCGTATGGATTACCTTGCGTCGATGAACAACGATTGGGGCTATGCTCTTACCGTCGAACGATTGCTCAAGCTCGACGTGCCGGCGAGGGTTGAGTACATTCGGGTCATTATGGGTGAACTCCAGCGCATCGCAAGTCACCTCATAGCTCTCGGGACGTTTGGCATCGATATGGGAGCGTTCACCCCATTCCTCTGGTGCTTCCGGGACCGCGAGAGAATCCTTGACCTCTTCGAAATGACGTGCGGCGCACGTTTGCTCTACAATTATATATGGGTTGGCGGAGTCTCGCATGACTTGCCTCCGAAATTTATCGAGAGGGCAAAGGATTTTTGCGTGTACTTTAAGCCGAAGATCAAAGAGTTTAACGACCTTCTCACGTACAATGAGATTTTTATCAAGCGAACCGCGAATATCGGTGTACTGCCGAAAGATGTTGCGATCAATTTTGCCTGCAGCGGTCCGATGCTTCGCGGCTCGGGGATGAGCTGGGATCTTCGCCGCGACGATCCGTATAGTGTCTACAGCAAATTCGATTGGGAGGTTGAGGTCGGAAAGGGAGAGATGGGGAC
>JBGOVN010000199.1:0-3836 GCA_041478155.1 Bacteroidota bacterium
CTTCTTTAGAAACTCAATCGTTCTTGGCCAGCCCTTCTGTGTCGCGCTGTAGTTGGCCCCGTTTCGTCCGCTCTGTGCTCGGAGGAATCCATGCCCTGCACCGTCATAGATCTCGTACTCGTAGAGTTTGCCCAGCCGTTTCATTTCGACGGAAGCGGGATTAACTGTTGAGGTCACTCGTGCATCGTCTCCGCCGTAGAGTCCGAGGACGGGAGCCTTGATCGTCGCAAGACTCGCAGAATCCGGTGCCGTGCCGTAGTAGACGACTGCGGCATTCAATCCAGGCTGAGCGGCAGCATAAGTAAAGCTCGCTCCTCCCCCCCAACAAAAACCAACTGTCCCGGTCCTTCCGTTCGATGACGGGAATTTAGTTGCAAGTGCGCGAACGACGTTCAATCGCCTGTTCGTTTCTTCGGGTGACAGACCACGGATCAACTTCACGACATCATCTCTGCTTGCTGCTGATTCGGTCCCTCCTCCTTTCGGACCCATCCCGGATATCAGGTCCGGCGCAACAGCAATGAACCCCTCCTTCGCGAGCTGGTCCGCGACGGAACGAAGCCAGTCACTGAGTCCAAAAATTTCATGGATGACGACGACAACAGGGGCTTTGTCTTTTCGCTCCGGATAGACAACCCACGTCCGGATTGGATGCGCGCTTCCCTCAAGCTTGATGTCAATGTATTCACCGTGGCGAGGAGAACTTTCCAACTCTGCCTTTGCTCGTTCCTCGCTTGGGGGCAATTTCTCATCCACAAGCGTATCGGCGCGCACAGCAGAGGTACTCTCGGATATCATGTGTGAGTCGTGGTCGTGAACTTGCGCTGCGAGCCTCGTTACTGCACATGAGACAAGCAGGCCCAGGAGGAGTAAATGATTTCTCGTCATACCATGTTCCCTCGTTGATGGATAATTTAATAATCTTTCTTATAGAAATCGAGGAATCATCTCGGCTAGAATCCCGGAATCATACGCAGATTCAGCTCCGTGAGATTCCGGGATTCATCCAAGTTTTGAAAGAATCTTTCCGCTCTTCCGTTCTATGAAGATCAACGCAGAACGTCCTGCCCCAAGCCGCACGCTCAACTCTGTATTGGACTCCGCATGGGTTATTGTTTGGTCGGATTCGCTGTCCGCCTCCGAAATGACCGTATACAACACTGAGCTCGAGAAAACAAGGGGCAGCACGAGTATCGGAGTGTTCGTTTCTCTGGTGGAAAAAACCGGTTGGACGTTTGCTTTTGCCAAAGCGTATCGATAGAGTGAGATCGCCGCTTCGCTATTCTCTGCAAGTTCGACGGGGATCATCGACCAGACAATCATCCCTTTCCCACGCGGCATCGTAACAACATTTGAAGCCCGGCCGTCCGTTGCGAAAGCCTTTTGCACACGCTCACTCTTCAATTGCAGAAATCTGGCCCGAACGCGACCAAATTCCCCCGATACAAACTCGTCTTCTGCAACCGGTTTCGTTGCTGTATGCACTCCCAATTGGCCGCTCCTTTCGACGGGGAGGCCGTATTCATCCGCATCGATCGCTCCTGTTATCAGCACCGTCGCACCGTTTTCGGAAAACTCCAACAATCTTTGCCATGCTCTCTCGGTTAACGTTGTGGGAGATGGTACGATGAGCAGTTTGGGAATGTTCTTGACTCGATCCAGCTTAAATTCTGAGACGGCCGAGGGAATGATTCCCCATTCATACGCGAGCACGCGAACGCATTGCTGTGTCGCCGCCGTCGCCAGGTTCCTCGATGAGAACATCTGAGAATGCGGGATCACCATCATCACCCCATTCTCTTCTTTTCCTCTCATAAGATTCGTGTTTTTCTTAAAATAGTCAGCAAATCGGATCACAGGCTCAAGTTCAGGCTTCACAGTACCGTCGGCCCGATGAAGTCCGATGGCCGCTTCGTTGTCCGACTTCATGTACGGGTTTGTGTTCCAAATCCATTCGATGAACCCGGCACCTCCTGCAGCGAACGAGATAGCCAACTTCCGTTCGAGAAGGTTCCGAACCTCCTCTTCAGTACGCCACGCGCTGCCATCTGATTTTTCGTAAAACATAACGCCCGTTTCTTCAACGAGGTTTGCTTTTCCCGGCATCTTTGAGATGACGCTGTCCCACACGAGGTTGTCATTGAGCCACCAATTGTGCACACTGGTGAAATCAAGCGCATTGCCGAGGAACTGGTTGTTCGGTGAATCGCCGGTACCTGCTTCATCCTGTCCAACAGTGACGAGTTGATTCGTATTTCCATTGGCGCGTATTGTCGCCCTCATGTCCTCGGCCCAATGTTTGAACGAATCCTGCGCGAACAAACGGTAGTCGAGCACCTTTCCAGGCCGCCGCTTGTCAAAAATATTGACGTCTTCGAAATCGTCCGATGTGGGTAGTGTGAGTGCCTCCTCGATTGTCGACCCGTATCGCTCCCGGAGCACGCTCATGCGATCCTCGGGCGATTTCTCCGGATACTGATTGTTCAGCCACGCGGACCACGCCGTTGATTCGAAACGATCGTAATTCGGCCGGCAACTCCACAGGTGCTGAGGATTACAAAACGACGGTTCGTTGATGAGATCCCACATCAGCTCGTTCGAGCCCCGGTACCTCTGAGCAAACATCGCAACAAAGTCTTTCTGGGCATCAACTGACCGTGGGTCGAGGTATGCATTCTCTCCTCCCCATGACTCAGGCAGGAAGGCGAAGAGTGTGAAGATAACGGGGATGTCAAATCGACGGGCCGTCAGGAGGAATGCATCGAGCGCACGCAGGGCAGATTCATTCGGCGCCCCCATGTCGAGCATGTAATTCTTCCAGCCGGTCCAAATGCCCGTGCGCACCAGATTGATCCCCGACGCCTTCATCGAGGCAAAATCTTCCTTCCACACATATGCATTCGGCTCCAGAAGAAATTTTCTATGAACGTCGGATCCCATGTATGTTGTTCCCGTCACCGGATACAACTCCCCATCTCTGGATAAATAATCTCCATCAGAACTGAATTTTTTTCCTCCGTCGAGGAGCGTCCGATCATAGACCCAGAATCCGGTCAATGCAGTAAGGTTCAAGCTCGCTCGCGCCGGCGAGAAGCGAAGGCGTTGACGCGCGACGACGCGATAGAAACCGGGTTCGAGCGGATGTCGAAAGGATGGAAGAAGAGATAGACTTACCGAGGTGCCTGCGCCAACAAGCTTCTCAGCGGCAGTGCCGACAACATTCCCTTCTTCGTCGACGATCTCTATGGAACAGCTTCCATCGAGCATTGTCTCGATGCTCCCTTTAGGCCTTTTTATTCGAACAGCCACGGATGGCGCCTCTCCCTTACGATAACTGGCATAGGATGGGTGGGCAACAAATTCCGCAGAGCCTTGTAGAGCCCGGTTCGTAATCCACTTGATCGCTTTTGGACTCAGTGTTCCCCGAAAGTTCGCAAACACCCATCTTCCCCCCGCGAATTCGCCCTGCATTCTATCTATTTCCAGGACTGGACAAGCGACCTTTTGCCCTTCGTCGGACATCAGCCAAACAAGGGGCCGCAACAATGCATCGCGCGGTCCCGAAGAGCCATCTTCTGACGGAAAATCTTTCTTCTCTGTCAGGCGGACGTACAGCTCGTACACTTCATCGGCTTTCAACTCTCCACGAAGCGTTTCGGCGCCGTCCACTTCTTCGTTTGCCCGGGTCACGGAAAACTGTTTTGTTGGAACAGGGAAAGCCTGGGTGATCTCAAGTGTTTTGTGGTACGCAGTTTGTCGGTGTTGTTTCTGCCATCCCGAATCAGTTTTCCGAACCGGAACGGAAAGTGGAACGCCGCCAAGGTTAATCCAATTGC
>JBGOVN010000150.1:0-4425 GCA_041478155.1 Bacteroidota bacterium
CGACTTCGCACTTGATCGCTTCCGAAGTGCGCTCGCCGATGAGTATGTTGTGGTTCCGCTTGAAAAATTGTATGATCGCGTTGTTCATCTCATCGCCTGCGACTCTGCGTGATTCTTCGTTGACAATTCCCGAGAGGGCGATGACGGCAATTTCGGTGGTCCCGCCTCCGATGTCGACAATCATGTTTCCCACCGGTGCATCGACGTCGAGGTTTACACCGATTGCCGCAGCCATCGGCTCTGCGAGCAAATGGACCTCTTTCGCTCCGGCATGCTCAGCGGAATCTCTTACGGCCCGCTTCTCTACTTCCGTGATCCCCGAAGGGACGGAGACAACAATACGCCTGCTGGGAACCCAGCCGACGCTGATCTTCTTAATGAACTCGCGCAGCATCCCTTCCGCAATTTCAAAATCTGCTATGACGCCGTCCTTCATAGGGCGGATCGTCCGGATGTCCTTGTGCGTACGGCCGAGCATTTCTTTGGCTTCAGTTCCAATCGCAATGATCCTTTTCGTATTGCGGTCGAAGGCAACAATCGAAGGCTCATTGAGGATTATCCCCTTACCCTTCATCCAGATAACGGTGTTGGCGGTACCAAGGTCAATGGCGAGGTCAGCAGAGAAGAGAGAAAAAAGTCCCATAAAGAAGGCAATCAAAGGGGTGCTTCACGTTACGCGGAGTCGGAACGTGAACGTAGGATTCAGAGAATGTCATTCCGCGACTCCGCGCGAGATGACGTGCCTGCTAGTGCCTAAAATGCCTGACGCCGGTGAACAGCATTGTAACATCGCGTTCGTCCGCGGCCTTAATAACTTCGTCATCCCGCACGGACCCCCCAGGCTGTATGACGGCTGTTGCCCCAACATTCACCGCTTCCAGCATCCCGTCGGCGAAGGGGAAGAAGGCGTCGGAGGCGACGGCGCAGCCCTTTAGATCAAGTCCAGCTTCACGGGCCTTCATTGCCGCAATTTTCGACGAATCGATGCGCGACATCTGACCGGCTCCGACACCCAGAGTTCGGTCTGCGCGGGCGTACACAATCGCATTCGATTTAACGTGCTTGGCCACTCGCCAGGCGAAGAGCATGGAATCAACTTCTTCATCGGTTGGCTTACGTTTTGTGACAACACGCAAATCCTCCTTATGGATCCTGTGCTGGTCGGGGTCCTGGACGAGTATGCCCCCGGCCACCTTTCTGACCTCGAGCTCGCGCAACGTTCGAAGGTTCACGTTTTGTTGAATAAGGCGGCGGTCCTTTTTTCTCGTGAGGAACTCGAGTACCTTTGGAAGATATTCCGGCGCGACGATGACCTCGGTAAAGATCTCGTTGATCGCCTCGGCTGTCGACAGATCCAGCGGCCGGTTCACGTGGACGATGCCCCCGAACGCAGACTTCGAATCGGTTGCAAGCGCCTTGTGGTATGCTTCGCCGAGAGAACTGGCAGAACCCACTCCGCAAGGGTTGTTGTGTTTAACGATCACAACCGTCGGTTCATTGAATTCTGCACCCAGGAGGGCAGATGCGTTGATGTCCAAAATGTTATTGTACGAAAGCTCCTTGCCGTGCAGTTTCTTAAAATATTCGCCGAACTTTCCGTACAACGCAGCCAACTGATGCGGGTTTTCTCCGTAACGGAGTGTCTGCGATTTCCCATACGAGAGAGTAAAGGCTTCGGGAAGGATATTTTGAGGAACCAATCCCGATAAGAACGATGCCACGACCGAATCGTAGTGGGCTGTATGCTGGAACGCCCTTACGGCAAGCTGGAAGCGGGTCTGTGCCGTTACCGCCCCGTCATGTTCCCTCATCTCTTCGAGCAGCACGCCGTAGAGGTCTGAGTTGACGATGACGGCGGTATGTCGATAATTCTTGGCCGCTGCCCGGACCATCGCCGGGCCGCCGATGTCTATTTGTTCGACAGCCGCTTCGAGCTTCACATCCTCGCTCGTGATGGTTTGTTCAAAAGGATATAAGTTAACCACAACGAGGTCGATCGGATCGATGTGGTGTTCTTGTAATTGGCTCCGGTGCAGCGGATTATCGAGAACTGCAAGGATCCCGGCGTGGATGGTAGGGTGGAGCGTCTTGACGCGCCCGTCAAGGATTTCGGGGAAACCGGTGAGCTCGGAAATCGAAGTGACGTGGACGCCGGC
Source organism: Bacteroidota bacterium (assembly GCA_041478155.1). Taxonomy (GTDB): domain Bacteria; phylum Bacteroidota; class Ignavibacteria; order UBA10030; family UBA10030; genus JBGOVN01. The sequence continues at coordinate 2,157 of JBGOVN010000150.1, forward strand.
TTCCTTCAACGTTTTGTATGTCCCGCCCGTCGAGACGATTTCAACTCCAAACTCCTTCAGGCCGTTTGCAAGGTCGACGATTCCTTTCTTATCCGATACGCTGATCAACGCTCGTCGGATTTTGAGGAGCGATTCTTGCTGAGCCGAACCGTTTCCTTCTTTCTTTGTCGAATGGAGCGTTAAGATGTTACCCACACGATTCTTCCTTCGATGCGAACCTTGTTTTGAGCGAAGGCCTGCAATGCCTTCGGGAGAATCTCATGTTCAATCCTGAGCACTTTTGAAGCGAGCGACTCGGCAGTATCATCGCTTGAAACCTCGAGCGATTGCTGCATCACAATTGGACCGTGGTCGTACTCTTCGTCGACAAGGTGGACCGTAGCGCCGGAAATCTTTGCGCCGTAACGGATCACAGCCTCGTGCACGTGATGGCCGTACATTCCGTCTCCGCCAAACGCCGGCAGGAGGGCCGGATGTACGTTGACTATCCTGTTGCGGAACTGTCGAACGACCCGAGAAGGAATACGCTTGAGATAGCCCGCGAGCGCGATAAAATCAACGTGATGGCCGCTCAGAACATCGAGCACCTTTGTTGCGAAGGCTTCTTCGTCGGAGAACTGTTGTTGACTGAGATGAACAGCGGGAATGTTTTGCGCTCGGGCAATCTCGAATGCGCCTGCATCAGCTTTGTTGCTGAGCAACAGTGTCACGTTTGCGGAGAGTTGGCCTTGTTGAACGGCGTTGAGGATTGCCCGGAAATTCGAACCACGTCCCGACGCGAAAACGGCGATGTTCATCAAACTGCGTTGTTGGAAATCAAACGATACTCGGACGTCAATGTAGCGAGAAGTTGAAGGAGAATCAATAAAGATTCGACACTTGCTTGTGAGTGCCCAAATAAAGATATTCACTCTCGACGCGAAAAAACGCACCGATGTGCGCAGGCTTTGAACGGAGATCCAAGCCCCCGGCTGAATCCGCCGAAATGCCCGCCGTTTACTCCGGAAGCAGAACCCCGGCAAAATTCCAACCGCTTTTACATTGAGAGATGGAGGATCGTATGAACACAAAGGCCATTTCCTTCTTGTTCCTTCTGCAAACGTGTGTCGTGCTGGCGCCGGCACAAGTCATCGCCCTGCGATGCGGAAAACTGATCGACGGGAAAGCCGACCGGTCTTCGGAAAACGTCATCATCCTGATTGAGGGAAATCGGATAAAGGAGGTTGGAAAAAACGTCGTCATTCCGGATAAGGCGATGCTCATCGATCTCTCAAGGTCGACGGTACTTCCGGGATTGATCGACTGCCACACACACGTCCTCCTCCAGGGAGACATCACGGCCGAAGATTACGACGTCCAGTTGCTAAAGGAATCAATTCCGTACCGCGCCCTTCGCGCGAGCGTTTCGTGCCGGACAGCACTGATGAACGGGTTTACGACGATCCGCGACCTGGAGACTGAGGGAGCGATGTACGCGGATGTCGACTTGAAAAAAGCAATCAACAACGGCGTCATCGTCGGACCCCGAATGTTCGTGGCGACAAGGGCGATCAGTACGACAGGCCACTACTCACCGAGCAACAGGGAATATTCCTGGGATTTGCACCTCCCCAAGGGCGTGCAAGAAATCACCGGAGCCGACGAGGCGCGCCGTGCTGTGCGGGAACAAATCTCTTACGGTGCGGACTGGGTCAAAATCTATGCGGACGGCGCTTATTATCGTTCACCGGACGGCACATTCCACAGCAGGCCGAACTTTTCGGTCGACGAAATCAACGCGATCGGCGATGAGGCGCGATTGAACAGAAAAAAACTCGCGGCTCATGCAGTGACGCGTGACGGAATTATTTATGCTATTAACGCGGGGGCGACTAGCATCGAACACGGATTCGCCATGGACGATGAATGCATCCGGCTGATGGTGCAAAAGAATGTCTATTGGTGTCCGACAATCCATGTAAATTTCTACGTAGCCGAAGGACGCGCCGCCGCGGGTAATCCTATCAACAAGGTTTTCAACGACATCCTCCCCGTCGTCTTCGCTAAGGCACTAAAGGCAGGTGTGCGTATAGCTTTTGGGACAGACGTAGGAGGTTTTGACTGGAACGAAAACGAGGCAAAGGAATTTACCTACATGGTCAAATGGGGAATGACGCCGATGCAGGCGTTGAAGGCGGCGACGACAGTTGCCGCAGAGCTCCTCGACATGAAAGGACAGATTGGTGAAATCTCCCCGGGTGCGTTCGCCGATATTGTCGCTGTCACTGAC
>JBGOVN010000252.1:0-3241 GCA_041478155.1 Bacteroidota bacterium
AACGGGGGAGGATTTACAGCGTAAACGAGGGAAACTATCGGTGGTGGTACGATGGAATGAAGAAATACGTGAAGTACCTGCAGGAAGAAGACAAGGCAACGAGCCGGCCTTATTCCGGACGGTATATCGGGTCAATGGTGGCGGATGTCCATCGGACACTTCTGTACGGAGGTATCTTCATGTATCCGGGCGATACAAGACACCCTAACGGAAAACTGAGACTCATGTACGAGGTAAACCCGATGTCCTTCATTATCGAACAAGCAGGCGGACGGTCAACCAACGGAACAGAACGTATCCTCGATGTTCAACCTACATCGCTCCACGAAAGGACCCCTTTTTACATTGGAAGCGAGGAAGATGTTCTTGTCTGCGAGGAATTCCTGCAGGGGAAACGCGAGCTCCAGCAAAAAGGAGTCAGGTGATGGAAGAGCAACTCCTGAACGAAGCCACCTTCGTTGTTGTCGACGTCGAGACAACCGGGATGAGTCCCGTTCAGGATAGGATTACCGAGATAGCAATGATGAAAGTCAGGAACGGAGTACTCATCGACGAGTTCTCAACGTTGATCAATCCGTTGATGACAATCCCCGCATTTATTACGGATTTGACAGGCATCGACAACGTTATGGTCGCAGATGCGCCTGCTGCACGCGAGGTGGTCCCTTATATTGCCGAATTTCTCGAGAATACAATATTTGTCGCTCACAACGCCCCGTTCGATTGGGGATTTGTTTCCCATACTGCGCGCCGCGAGCGAAATGTCGAGCTGGCGAATCCGCAGCTCTGCACTGTCCGGTTGAGCAGAAAAATTCTTCCAAAGCTCCCGAGCAAATCACTCGGACCCGTTACAAAATTTCTCGGCATCAGGATACCCGACCGCCATCGGGCCTCGGGAGATGCATATGCGACTGCCCTTGTCCTCATAAAGTATCTATCCTATGTGCGGAAGCGGTACGCTCTCCAGTCCGTCGCCGACATTCTCCGCTTTCAGTACGGTACGAGGGCCGTGGTTCAGCCCTAGTCCCTCATTCGAGACCGGGGACACTACCGCACCGGAACCGGTATCACCGGCAAGCTCGTACTTCCTTCTTTTCCCAAAGTCTGCACACCGAATATGTAATCATCCTTCGAGACCTTCAGGGTCAGCGTTGTGTCCGCAGTGAATACCCGCCCTTGCCATTGAGGCGAACGCGTTTCGCGATAGCGAACGAGGTAGCCCACCACATCAGCCCCTTTGTTTGCGTTCCATCGTAGTGTCGTTTCATAACCAAGCCCTGTGGTCACGACTCGTACGTTTGCAGGAGCCGGGGGCGCAAACGCCAGGTTGGCAAGCGTCGCGGCATTGACACGCACAACATTGGCACAGTAGTCGAAGTTCATGAATTCGGGAAGATCTCCGTAGTGCTTTCCATTCTCAGTCCGCACATTCTGATGTTGCCAATCATAGTTCTCTTTTACAACGCTGAAACGGACTGCAGAGTACCCTCTCTCATGGAACGGCGAATGGTCTCCTCCTCGCAAGAACCGATCGCGTCGGTAGATCATGCGGGCTCCGAAACCGGGGACGTACTCCGATGCGATTTCTTCGATGTAGCGCGCGAGCGATCGTCCCCCACCGTCGTTCTCTAGTCCAAGAGTGTTACGCATGCGAAAGACAGTCCCGGTATCCGCGGGGCTATACGCCTCTGAAAATACACGTACATAGGTACTCTCGACAGTTCCGTCCCCTCCTGCTACGCTCCCTATGATATCGTTGTTGAGCATTCCCTCGATGTGAAATCCCTTCTGCTTTGCCATCTCCGCCCAGGCAGTTGCCCCAAGAAGTCCTTGCTCCTCTCCCGCAAATGCGATGAAGACAATGCTCGCGTTGAATTCATAGTTGCTCAAGACCTGCGCACACTCGAGAACGAGCGCTGTTCCGCTGCCGTCGTCATTCGCCCCGGGGGCATTGCTCGCGGCATCAAGAACATCGGTGGCACGCGAATCATAATGACCTCCTACGACGAACAATCGCTCGGGATTCCTCCCCTTCAGAGTCGCAACGACGTCGACGACCTTTGTCGGAGTACTCACACGGTTTGAAGGTGGAACCACCGTCTCGAAAAACTCGACGGACATTCTCCCCGAACTTTGTCCCGCGATTCGCTCGAACTCTGACTTGATCCATCGTCGGGATGCGCCGATGCCTCGGTTTTGGCTGACCGTATCGGAGAGCGTATGCCTCGTCCCAGAGCTGACGAGTTTATCCACTGTCGACCGCAAGTTCGCCGGAGAAATCTGAGACACGATCCTCCCTACACGATCGTTCCTCAAGGTTGGTTCCTGTCCATTTGACAGTAATGTGTTCAGGAACAGGGACATCCCAATCAGAAGAAGTCGTTTCATGGTGCCGCCTCCTATCAAGAGTGTTTACTTGAACCCGAAGGGAAACAGAATTCCGAATTTCGCCAGGTCGACAGAAACCGAATCCGCACGTTCGGTGCGAATGGCCTTCCACGCGCGTCGCAGGCCTCTATTCCAAGGGTAGATATCGTCGAAGACGACGCATGCTGATTTCGATAGTGACGGTAGGAGCTGTGTGTAGTACTCTCTCATCGCTCGCTCCTCGTGGTGGCCGTCGATAAATGCCAGGTCGATTGAACCGTTTCGCGCGAGAACGTGCGGAAGGACGTCGCTGAATCGTCCCGTAACCACTTCGACGTGTGATTCGCTGATGTGACGAAGTGAATCCCGCGCTATTGAGGAAAGCGTCGGATCTCCTTCAATACTTACGAGTCGTCCTCCGTCGCCGTTCATGACCAATGCGGAAAGAATATAGCACGCGGAGACCCCGAGATTTGTTCCGAGCTCGAGAACCAACCTGGGGTTCAAGTCCCGGACGAGGCGAAACAGGAAATAACCCCAATGTCGCGGCACTGCCGAAACCTTGTAGATCTCGGCTATCGACCTCTGACCATCCTTCGAACCATGTGAAGGGGGGAAGGGGAATCTCTTCCTTCCGCTTCCGTAATCCCGAATCGCAACAGTTTCATGCCGCCCCAGATACGACTCTCGTAGTTTGTCGATTCGTCGGAGGGCGTTGTCCTCATCCGGAGAGAACCTGAACGCGGTCAATGCCGAGAGGGGGAAATAAACGTTCTTTGAGGCTTTTTGGATTCCGATCGAGGCGCGGATGTAGGTTTGGAAGAGAGGAAGCGGGAACAACATCGCTAACCTGAGGATTCGATGACTTCAGGGT
>JBGOVN010000040.1:0-7563 GCA_041478155.1 Bacteroidota bacterium
GAATTGCCGAAACGTTTGTAACGGTCACGGCGGGAGTTCCAAACGCTGTCGTCGAGGAGGCAAAGACGATACCATCGGTTATCTCACGCTGGAAGTACGATGCCTCGCACGTCGCGGCCGAGTCGGACTGAAATCGGAATCCGGCTTCGAGGAATTCGTGTCGCTCGCGCTGAACCTGGTTCGGTCGAAAGACAGTCGAATCGGTCCAATAGCGCTCCTGGATCGTCGGGAATCGGACTGTTGTCCCGTAGTCTGCCACGAACGAAATCCCGGACGTAAGTCGCAGCGTCGCTTCACTGCTGATGGAGGTTGCCGATTCGCCCCGAAGTGACTCATAGCGAGCAAAAAGGGATGGGATGAAAAACTCGAACGATCGCGTCGAGACATTTCCAAATATTGCAGTGAGCGTCTCGTCTCTTTGTCCCACTGTACTGCTCTCCAAAACCCTTCGTCGATCATATTGAATTCCCCCTAGAACGTCTAAGAACGGAGGGTGCAGTGTTTGCTGGATTCGAATCCCGGAAAATGAAGCCGAAAGGCGGTCGTGAATGTCCAGAGGAAAAAAGAAATTCCCCGGATCGTTGTACTCTTGTTGAAGCGATGTGTAATACAAGCTCACTTGTGTGAGCGCGGACGAATCTTCAAAAGCTTTCCCAATTGCCGAAAGTGTGACGTCGCGGCGGTACACCGTCGTCGATGCAGTTGTATCCTTCATCGCAGCTCTGACCTCGTCAAACACTGACGCGCTATTTCCGATATCGACGCCGCCATTGGAACCGTTTATGGACTTTGTATAAAAATCGGTCAAGGATATGTTGAAACGCTCTGACGGGTCGTACCGAAGGCGAGAGCGAATGTTCCAAGCGTCAAGGCCGGCGTTCTTGAATCGACCGCGCGAGGCTTGCCGCTGGAACCCAATCATCAGGTTTGTCCCCCGCGCAACATTTTGTGAAAAAAATCCGTCCGTGAACAGGTTTTCGAACGGCTCTTGAACAAAACGGATTTTCGTCACAGGCCTGATCGAGTTGTACTGTCTGCTTACAATATTGATCGTACCGCCAGGTGCGTCGGGGGCTGCCGTAATCGCCTGCGCCGAGGACAAGAATTCCAATTGTTCGACGAATTCAATGGGAATATCGTAGAGGTTATACGTTCCAGTAACCGGGTCGTTCATCGGGCGGCCATCCAGGAAAACACCGACTCCGCGCCAATCGACCCCGTAGGAGTTGATTTGATCCGGTTTTCCCGGTTCTCCAAGCTCCCGAAGAATCACCCCCGGAACCGGTCGCATAAGTTCCTGGACGTACTTTTCATCCCCCCATACGAAGCTCGAAGAATGCAATGAACTTGAGGAGTCAATTCTCTGAACCAAACTCCCGAGCGCCGGGATGAATCTGGTCCGGACAGAGTCGGTGCGAAGAGTGGAGTCGGGTCGCACAAGAGCGGACGAATCGGAGCGTTCTTGATGGAAAGGGCCGGCAGTGACAACTCCGAATGAGAGAACAAGGAAGAGGACTGCAATGGGGAGGAACCTACGCCGGTCGATCTTCAAGGCTCGGAACGAATCAAATCTGGGTTGAAGCTGGGCTCGGTGAGCGAACACGTGTACTGTTTGGGGAATTGGCCGGACGCCTGACGTGCGTCTTCCTGCCGTTCAAAGAGACCGAAGACCGACGAACCGCTCCCGCTGAGGAGCGCCTGCACCGCTCCCGCTTTCAAGAGCGAACCCTTAAGCTGTTTGATCTCCGGATGCGAGGCAAACACGATGGGTTCAAAATCATTTTGCATACCCCCTTCTGCCGGGTTCTGAATTGCACGTGTGAACCGCTCCATGCCTGTGGGCGGTTGATGATTTTCGATAAACTTGGAATAAGCCCATGCCGTCGAAATCGAAAGAGGGGGAGTGGCGACAAGAATCCAATAGGGGATTTCCAGATCGAGTCTTTGAAGGATTTCTCCTCGCCCCGTTGCGTAGGCGCTTGCCCCATCAAGAAAAAACGGAACATCCGAACCGAGGGCCGTAGAGAGTTGATGCAGTTCGTGAACGGTGAGGTCAAGGTTCCAAAGTGCCGACAGGCCTTTCAACGTGGTTGCGGCGTCGCTGCTTCCGCCACCGAGCCCTGCGGCGATCGGGATGCGCTTGGTCAGAGAGATTCGTGCACCCTTCGATACTCCGGAATATTTTTGCAGGGCGATGGCGGCGCGCAGGCAGAGGTTGGAATCATCGCGGGGGAGTTTTGCTGAGCCGCAATTAAATTCGAGAGTACTGGAAGGAGCAATTTCGAGTTCGTCGAACAGGTCGATCTTATGGAAAACAGTTTCGATGTCATGGTACCCATCTCTGCGCTTGCCCAGTATGCGAAGTCCAAAATTTATCTTAGCGTATGCGCGAAGCTTCATCGCCATCGTCTCAAATTTGTTCCAAAATACTGCAATAACGGTGTAGAAGCAAGAAACGGTCGGTTTTGACTGTTCTTCCATTTTTTTGTAAGTTGAACCGAGAGAATTGTTCAACCGATTTGAAGGAATGCATCGTTGTCCGTACGCATCAATGGCATACGAATAGGAGATGGGTCTCCGCTTGTTCTCATCGCAGGTCCTTGCGTCATTGAAACACGCGATATGGCGCTGAAGACCGCGGCCACGATCGTTCAGATCACCAATCGTCTGAAGGTTCCCTTTATTTTCAAATCTTCATACAAGAAAGCGAATAGGTCAAGCAGCGGTTCTTTTTCCACGATTGGGGAAGAGAAGGCGCTGAAGATTCTCGAAGAGGTCCGGCGTGAAATCGGTGTACCGATCCTGACGGACGTCCACTCGGAACGAGAGGTCGAGAACGCTGCAGAGGTCGCCGACGTACTGCAGATTCCGGCATTTCTTTGCCGTCAGACCGACCTCTTGCAGGCGGCGGGTAGAACCGGCAAGGCGGTAAATATAAAGAAGGGGCAGTTCGTTGCCCCCCACGACATGGCCCAGGCCGCCAAAAAGGTCTCAGATACGGGAAATAAGAAGATCCTCCTTACAGAACGAGGAACGACATTCGGCTACAATAACCTTGTTGTGGATATGCGGGCGCTGTCGATTATGAGAAAAACTGGATATCCTGTGGTGCTCGACGCGACGCATTCAATCCAGCTCCCCGGCTTCCACAAGAATCGGAGCGGAGGACAACCGGAGTTTATCTATCCCATCGCCCGAGCAGGTGTGGCGGCGGGGTGCGACGCTTTATTCGTCGAAACGCATCCGAATCCGGCCAAAGCGTTGAGCGACGCATCCAGTCAGCTCAAACTCGACCTTCTCGAAGAGCTGCTTCGGCAGGTTGTCGCAATCGATGCGCTCGTGAAGAAGTTTTGACCGAATTTTGATGTCGCTTGAAAACGAGAACAATCAGGCTTTCAACTCTCCGCAACATAAAGCTGTTACTCCTCGACGTTGATGGCGTCATGACAGATGGCGGCGTCTATTATTCGGAGTCAGGTGACGAGTGGAAGAAATTCAACATTCAGGATGGATACGGCATTGTCTCGCTAAAGAATATCGGAGTAAGAGTCGGCATCATAAGCGGAAGGATATCGAAACTTGTTGCACGCCGCGCCGCCGAGCTGGGGATAGAGGAAATCCACCAAAACCTGACCAACAAGGCGGAAGTGTACGAACAAATTAAGACCAGGCTTGGTCTTGAGGACTCTGAAATTGCATATATGGGTGACGACGAGCCCGACCTTCCTGTTATCCAACGGGTCGGATTCTCGGCATGTCCCAGCGACGCGCAGGAGTCGGTAAGGAAGTCGGCACACTACCGCTGTCGCCGGCGCGGAGGCGAAGGAGCAGTGCGAGAAGTGATCGATTTGATTCTTCTGAGTCGGTCGAATGTCAAATGATGAGACGTTTCCCCGCGAGTTAACCCGGAGCGAACGAGAGTTGCTGGTGTGGCTGCTGCCTGAGGATCGACCCGGCTACAGGATGTATCGTGAACTCGTTGTGAAGTGGAAGGTCGTTGCACGAGGGAGGCGCGGAGAAGGGAATTACATCCTGGGAGAAGCAGGCCGGCAACCGGACACCGCGTCCCCGTTGCCGCAGGTTTTTGCCTATGGTGTCGTGGAATATTCGTCCGCGCACGTTGCGGTAACCGTCCGCGAGCGCCTCGATGACCAGATAGAGTTTGAAATAGTAAATCTTGATGGCGAGCGGATCCCTGACTTGGCGGAAGAGAAGCGGCGGTGGAGCTACTCCTCGTGGCTTCCATCGGCTCCGTGTCCGCAGTGCCTCGGCGCACTTCGCAAGGTTGAAATGAAAACTGGACGAGGCCTCACACTCGTCCTTGCGATCTGTGCGTTCGACCAGAGGTTATGGGTCTTCGATGCCTCAAGCGGAGTGAGTCACCCGATTCCGGTGACGAATTTTTATAACGAGCTTATGTTACAGAAGAACGTCCGCGACCCAAAAATTGCTCTCAACGCCAGGAGGTTGTTTTCAGATTTATCAGACTATGAGGATTCGGATCTGGTGAAAGCGTTCGTTACGTACAACGCTCTACGAACAAAGATTCTTTTGGACGATCGAATCGTTCTTCAAGAGACGAGGAAACAGTCGATGTTGCAAAGAATAGTCGGATTACTACATCCATGAGCACGTCACACGAATCCATCATTCGGGACGGCAAGCGCGTGATCCGTATTGAGGCGGAGGCGGTTGCGAGCCTGGAATCGAGGATCGACAAGAGTTTCGCAGATGCCGTCGATATGCTCTTTCAGGCCAAGGGCCGCGCAATTGTCACAGGTATGGGTAAATCCGGCATTATTGCGCGCAAGATTGTCGCCACGATGAATTCGACCGGCACGCCGTCCGTATTCCTTCATCCGTCCGACGCGGTGCACGGCGATCTGGGCATGGTCCGGAAAGACGATGTCGTGATTTGCATCTCCAAAAGCGGTGACACGGAGGAAATCCTCCAACTTATTCCGTTGTTCCGTCGTATCGGTGTAAAGTTGATCTCTCTCGTGGGCAATGTGAAATCGGAGATTGCCAGGCAATCAGATTTAGTGCTCGACATCGGCGTTAAAGAAGAAGCGTGTCCTCACGACCTTGCACCGACATCCTCCACGACAGTCACTCTTGCTCTCGGCGACGCACTTGCGATAGCGTTGCTCCAGAAGCGGGATTTTACCAAAGAAGATTTTGCCATGTTTCATCCGGGCGGAAACCTCGGAAAGCAACTCCTGCTCCAGGTCGAAGAGATCATGATCTCGGGTGCAGCAATCCCGAGAGTTCGCGAGAACGTTCCGCTGTCTGAGGCCATCATGGAAATGACAACGAAGCGGTTGGGAGCGACGTGTGTGCTGGATAGCGATGGAAAATTGGCGGGTATTATCACGGACGGAGATCTTCGAAGACTGCTCCAGCGTACGACAAACATATCGAACCTAACGGCGGCGGACGCGATGACGAAGAACCCAAAGACGATCAGGAGAGGGATGCTGGCAGCGATGGCTCTGGAGGAAATGGAGTCGTATAAGATCACCCAGGTCGTCGTTCTCGACGACGCCCATCGTCCGGTCGGCGTCGTCCATCTGCATGATATTGTGAAAGCAGGCCTCGGTGGCGGGGATCCGCAGGGCTGATGCGTTCCCGAGGGCAATTATTATTCCTGGTTTGCAGTTTGTTGACGGTCGCGTGCGAAGAGAAAATCAAGCCTTCGGTCCTTCCCTCGGTCGACAGTCGTACTCTTCCGCAGCAGGAGAGCTGGAATAGCAACATCACAATCTCGGACTCGGGGCGCGTTCGCGCCGTCATCGACGCCGGCTACATTCGAATGTATGAATCCAACAAGCAGACAGAAATGAGCCAGGGGGTTGTCGTCCATTTTTTCGATCAGCACGGCCATGAGACATCCGTCTTGACGAGTGAAGAAGGAACTGTTGACGAAGGAACGAACAACCTTGCAGCGTTCAAAAACGTCGTTGTCCGCTCGGAAAACAAATCGCGTCTGATGACCGAGAAACTCTACTGGGACAACCAAAAGCAGTTGATCCACACACCCGATTTTGTCCGCATGACGTCTCCAAAAGAAAAGCTCCAAGGGCATGGGTTCGAATCGGACCAGAGCCTCAGGAACTACCGAATCTTCCGTGCAACGGGGGAATCGACGCAAGAATGAGATCAATTCGTTGCAAGGTTCGATCCGTTGTGTTTATCGTGATAGGAACAGTTCTCATCCGAGAAGACGCCCGGGCTCAAAGAGGCGGCAAAGTGATTGAGCTGAAATCGGCGAAGGTGGTTAACGTGAAAGTGATCAATAACGAAAGTGTGAGAGAGCTGATCGGCGGCGTACATTTTGTCCAACTCGAAGAGTCGGGGGGCCAGCTCAAAGTATGGTGTGATCGCGCGTTGCGGTACATGGACCAGAACAAGATGGAGCTGTTCGGACATGTGAAGCTTGAGCGGGATAGCGTGACTATCACGTCAGACGAGGGCGTGTACTACGCAGAGGCACGACGGGTCGAGGTGCACTCCGGCGTACGACTCGAGCGAGGCACCGCTGTCCTGACGGCAAGAAACGGTGAACATTTCGTCGATGAGAAGCGCTCTTACTTTACCGACCACGTGGTGATGGTTGATTCGGCCTCCACGATTACATGCGATGCGATGACGTATCTCGAAACGGAGGCAAAGTCCATCGCTGTGGGTAATGTTGTGGTCATGAACGGCGACAATTCCACCACAATTTTTGGAGATTCGCTCGTCCATTTTGAGCGGATGAAATACTCGATCGTTGCAAAAAATCCGCGGCTGGTGGAAATCGATACCTCTTCGGGTGGCGAGATAGACACGATGGTAGTCGTGAGCAAGCGGATGGAATCGTACCAGGATTCGACCGATCGATTCATTGCCATCGACAGCGTACTCATGGCTCGCGCTGATCTCTCCGCTCGGTGCGGTCACGCCACATATGTGCGCTCCCGCGGCATCATCGATCTGCGTGTAGCCCCCGTCGTCTGGCAGGCGGAGAATCAAATAACGGGTGATTCGATCACGGTGCGGCTCGTGCGACAGAGGCTGCGGACTGTCGATGTGAGAGGCCGCGCAATGGCGGTATCGAGGTCTGACTCGATACGAAAGAACCGCTTCAACCAGCTGACGGGCCGTGAGTTGACCATGTATTTCGTCGAAAACCGAATTCGGCAGATTGATGTCCAAAGGAATGCGACCAGCTTGTACTACCTCTACGACAATGCGGATCCGAACGGCGCGAACAGGTCGAGCGGAGATCGCATCTTCATCGAATTCATTCTTGGAAAAATCGACAGAATCAAAGTTGTGGGGGGAGTGCAAGGACAGTACTTTCCCGAGGCGATGCTCTTGAAACGAGAACAGGATTACAATCTCGATGGATTCCGATGGTTCGATACGCGTCCGAAACGAAAACAGCTGTTCATTCTGAATGAGCAGTATGACTAACGCTCGGTCGCAGAAGCCGTCTCGGAGAAAAGGTGCAAAGATCCGCCGGGCGAGTCCGGCGGCCAAGTCTCGCGACCGCGGACACCGTGTCGCCGTGTCAGGACC
>JBGOVN010000169.1:0-4097 GCA_041478155.1 Bacteroidota bacterium
ATAATCACCGGGACTCCCGCCTCGTTGCACTTCCTGACGATCATCTTCTGAACAATCGGTACATCTTCGGTGGGAAGCTCGACGCCGAGGTCACCGCGCGCCACCATGATGACGTCTGATTCCTTTATGATCTCGTCAATGCCGTCTACGGCCTCCCCTTTCTCTATCTTCGCAACGATCGGGACCCGTTTGCCCTTCTGAACCTTGTTGATGATGACCTCTCGTAACTGCCGTATGTCATCCGCCGAACGGACAAAGGAAAGGGCAACGTAATCAACATCGTTCGCCAGCCCGAACGCCAGGTCATCGACATCCTTCTCAGTAAACGAAGAGGCGCTCACCTTGACACCGGGCAGATTCATGCCCTTATGTTCCGCGAGGATGCCTCCGTTGACCACCGTACACAGGACGTCCCGGTCCGTCGTCGATTCGACGCGGACCTTCATCTTCCCATCGTCGAGGAGGATCGTGTCACCCTTGACGACATCGCGCGGCAACAATTGGTATGTCGTAGAAACTCTTCGTTCGTCGCCGTCGACCTGGTCAATGGTGAACGAAAATGGGGCTCCGCTCTTCAGTTCCACGGTTTTATTCTTTAATCTTCCGGTTCGTATCTTCGGTCCGCTGAGGTCCTGCAGAATCGTAATGTATTCTCCCGTCTTCAGGCTGGCTGCGCGAACATTTTCGATGACCCTGAGATGCTCATCATGCGTCCCGTGCGAAAAGTTCAGTCTGGCAACATCCATCCCGGCATCAATCAACTGGATGAGCTTCTCAACGCTCTGAGAGGACGGACCGATGGTACAAATGATTTTAGTATTTCCAAATGCATTGAGACGAATCATTGATGAATTTTCCTTGAGTGTTTGATGAGTTGCAAAAGTTCAGGAAGGATGGAGCCTGCCCTTCCGAGAATAGTTTCGTCGAAGCGGGAAGAGAGCTCGGTTCGCTCCGTATTGATTTCAACGATGTACGCGCCTGATTCGCGTGCCGTCATGGGGAGAGACGCGGCAGGATAAACAACGGAGGACGTGCCGACGGAGAGGAAGAGACTACATCGTCGTGCTGCTTGTTCGGCTTTCTGGAATACTTCTTCGGGAAGTTGTTCGCCGAACCAGACAACATCTGGTCGCAGCAAACCGCCGCACCGTTTACACAGAGGCGCGTTTCCCGGAGATGGAGGATCAGGGTCCTCTGCAAAGCTCCCGCAATCGATACAATAGCTACGTTCGATATTTCCGTGGAGCTCCAGGACTTTCCGGCTTCCCGCCCGGGCATGGAGACCGTCTACATTTTGCGTTGCAACGGTGAAGTCCCGGATCCAGCGCTCCATCGATGCCAACGCCTCATGACCGGGATTTGGGAAAACCTCATGGATCACCGTTCTTCTTGCCGCATACCATTCCCAAACGAGAACGGGATTCCGAAGAAAAGCGTCGATGTTCGCGAGTTCTTCCGGCTTGAACCTTGACCAGAGTCCGTCGTTCGTACGAAATGTTGGAACCCCACTCTCTGCTGAGATTCCTGCACCAGTGAGCACGCAGATACTTTCCGCTCTCTCGAGACATCGAAGTAATTCCGCTGAATAGATCATCGTTGAGGTTCGAGAATCAAGAGATCGCGACATGACTTTTCGATGCGGTCGATGTCCATCACGACGCTTCTGTATCCACCGTTCAACCAGAGGGTCATCTGGTCCTGATAGTGTTTGTCAAAAGCATGGCCGGTTTCTCCGGGCGGAGTGACTGCGAACGTTCCGTTGACATCCGACAGGTCAAAAATCTGACGCGTCGAGGGACCGACAGTATTGACATACGGAGCTGCAAGACGGAAATCTCCTTTGCTAACGGTGGAATGAGAGCCGCCCCGACCGAACGGTCCGACATTAAAGATCGACCTGAGGAGTTTATTCTGTCCGAAAACATGACCAAACGTAACCTGGTGAACTCTGCCCCACTGCCATTCCTTGAGCTCGCCGCCTAGCGTCTCCTTCAATTCCTGAATGGCTTCTCGTAAACTCAATCGTATGATATCATCACGGTATTCGCGTTGCGGCGTGGTAATGTCGTCAAACCACACTGACGCACTGTCCTGCAACAAACGAGTCGTGACTGTCATCGGAATGCTCGCGAGGGTGTCATAGAGACCCAGAAGCTGGGGTCCAAATTCATCCTGGAAGGTATTGTGTACAATATGCAGGAATGTCGATTCGAACAATGTGGTTGCAACGTCCTCCGTCCGCATTTCATAGTTCCAGTTACGCATGTAGGAAAGAGCGGTCGCAACGTTTGTGTCGTCCACGATGATATTCTGGTAGGCATGGAGGATGATGGGAACGAGATTCTTCGCGTGTGGGGAAAAAAGGTCCAATTGAAGGCGCTTGCAGTCATCAGCGGAAATTTTTTCCTCCTCGTTGAGTACCGCTGTAATTCGTTCTGCCCGCCACGGAGGTTCCCAATAGTTTGAAATGTAGTACCGGTATGTATCATCAACAATCTTGTTGTTTGCCGTAGCGATGAATCCTTCAACAGGATTGAGCCGTTGCGGCATATCTTCAAATCGTACGAATCCCTTCCAATCGAATTCATCCGTCCAACCGGGCAATGGCAGTGTTGGTCCCTTCACTGATCGAATGGGGAGTTTTCCTCCCGTATAATATCCAATATTCCCCTCGACGTCGGCATAGACAAAATTTTGTGCAGGCACGGCGAAGTGGCGCAGCCCCTGCTTAAACTCGTCCCAGGTACGAGCGCGGTTTACGAGGTAGAACGCCTTCGCTTCGTTGGAAATCTCGTTCCCCGTCCATCGCATTGAGAGAAGTGATCGGGCAAGGTCGGCCGATGGCTCCATTCGGTTGACGATGGGTCCCCGGTGCGTGCTATACGTTGTCAGCAACACCGGGGCTGAATCCTTGACAAGGATCGTATCGACTCGTTCCTGGATGGGCCTCCATTCGTTGTTCATCAGGTATTTCGAGGGATGCTGCAGAGAGTCGACCCGCTCGACATAAAAGTCCTCGTCGTCCAGCATTGCATTCGTCACACCCCATGCGATCGACCGATTCCTTCCGATGATGACGAATGGAACGCCCACGATCGAAACACCCTGAACGTCAAGCGTTGGTGTAATAACATGCAGGTCAAACCATCGGGCAGGCGCAGTGAGGAACAGGTGAGGGTCGTTGGCCAGCAGAGGCTTTCCGCTGACCGTTTTGGCTCCCGCGACAACCCAGGCGTTGCTCCCAGTTTGCATGTCTGCCATACCAACGAGAGCACGGTACGACCGTTCCGCGTCGAAAAATTCGTCGGCAAGCCGTGAGACTTTCTTCCCACGCAGCTGGGGCGGGACGATCAGTGGTGCGTCGTTGGGCCATGCGGGAAAAAGTTCACGAGCTCTCACCTCGCCAAATCTCTCCACGAGTTGGCCGAGTACGATATCAACCCACCGCGAATAGTTAAGCTCCCACGCCATGAGCCGGCTGACGAGGATTGAGTGCTCAACCCTCCACGGTTCCGGTTCGATGTTGAGCATGTCGAATTCTATCGGATAACTCCCCTTGTGAGTGGCAATGTAAGCGTTGACTCCCTCCGCGTAGGCTTCGAGAGCCGCCTTCGTCGTATCATCGATCGCCGCGTAGATTTGGAGCGTCTTCCTCCAGAGCCCGAGAGTTCGAAACATCTTGTCGGTCTTGAGAGCCGGCTCGCCGAGGACTTCAGATAACCGACCCGTTCCGGCTCTTCGGACGAGCTCCATCTGCCAGAGTCGCTCTTGCGCGTGGACAAACCCCACAGCGAAATAGGCGTCATGGTCCGATGAAGCGATAATGTGCGGAACACCGTATGAATCGCGGTAGATCTTCACTTCTTGAGACAGACCGTGGAGATGCAGACTCCCATTCCGTTCAGGAAACGATTTCGTCACAAGGTGGTAGGCGATTCCGATGCCGACGACGACAATGGTAAAGGTTGCGGCTGCGATGCCGAGAAGGACTCTTGATCTGAGGGGCATGGTGACCGAAATGAAAAAAAAATCCGCCGGGAGGGACCTTCCAGCGGAGGTAATGTAAGCAAACTTCAGAGGCTGCGCAACTGCCTAGA
>JBGOVN010000006.1:0-13478 GCA_041478155.1 Bacteroidota bacterium
ACACCACTATTGTACCATCCTCAAAAAGCTCTCACCCGCCGCAGAATTTCGTACTCCAAAAAATTCCGCGACCGTCTTACCGGCATCTGCGAACGATTTCCGGATGCCGAGGTCGATGTTCTTTTTTCCCGATTTGGCGTGCCAAAGAATCGGAACGTATTCCCGCGAATGATCCGTGCTATTGTCGGTCGGGTCGTTGCCGTGGTCGGCTGTAATCATCAGCCCATCTCCAACCTGCAGGCACTCTTCGATCCCTGGCAGCGCACGGTCAAACTGTTCCAATGCAGATGCAAATCCTTTTGGATCCTGACGATGACCGTACAGCATATCGAAATCGACAAGATTCGCCATTAAGAATCCCGATTCCATCTGCGTTCCGATCTTGACGATTTTTTCAATTCCTTCAACATTCGACTTCGTGTGTATCTTCTCGGACAATCCACGACCGGAAAACAGGTCATCAATCTTTCCGATGGCAATCGTTTTCACACCCGATTCGTTCAAAAAATCCAGGATTGTCTTACCGGGAGGTGCTACTGCAAAATCTTTTCTGTTCGCCGTCCTCGAGTACGCCCCGCTCTTTCCAATAAATGGTCTCGCAATAACGCGTCCCACTTCATGTTCCCCTACGACGACTCGTTCACGCGTTTTCTTGCATATCTCATACAGTTGTTCGAGCGGGATAACCGACTCGTGCGCCGCAATCTGGAAAACAGAATCGCCCGACGTGTAGACGATCGGAAATCCGGTCCTCAGATGCTCGTCCCCCAATTCCTTAATAATTTCCGTCCCCGATGCAGGCTTGTTGCCGAGCGCCCCTTTACATCCGGTAACGCGCATGAACAAATCCAGCAGAGACTTCGGAAAACCATTCGGATATGTCGGGAATGCTTTCTCGGTGATGACGCCTGCGATCTCCCAGTGACCCGTCGTGCTGTCTTTCCCTTTTGATTGCTCTGCCATCTTGCCGAACGACCCTTCGGCGTGCGGTGAGGGCGCAACACCCTCAATAGGTACGATATTACTCAGGCCGAGTTTCCCAAGATTCGGCAACGCAATGCCGCCGACCGCATGGGCAACGTTAGCAAGCGTATTCGTCCCCAGATCTCCGTACGTGGCGGCATCCGGTAAGGCACCGATGCCGACGCCGTCGAGAACAACAAATATTAATTTGTTCCGCTTCAACGAGCGTGGGCGCAGAGACCTAAGGGATGGCGAGTGCTAACCGTAGATCTCTTTTTCGTTGCACTTGCAGATTTGGACGTGCTTACGGTTAAAACGATAGGATCCATGAGTCGATGGGACAGAGCTCACGAAGAGGGTCGGAACTTTCACGGTTCCGCATTTGGGGCACTTGACCCCTTTTTCTTGCGAAGATTTCTTTGCTTTTTCAGCGAAATCAGTTTGTTTTGCCATTGCTCACTCCAGGGTATTCTTTTCACAATACTCGATGACACGCCGCCTTTCGACGGTATTGAGGGTGCCCGTCTCGGCGTTACGAAATGTTGCTAAAACACGCGAACAACGTTCCCGCCTGCTTCGACAGCTTTCTTCAGAACCCGGTCGGCATTTTCGAGAAGCTCGACGTCATTCGTCTCCGCCGGCGCACCTGAAACTCCGATGCTGATCGTGACGGAGAAGCTCTTCCCGTCAACGTTAATGATGTTGCTTGCCACATTCTTTCTCAGTTTTTCGGCCCACAACGACGCTTCGTTCGGCGTCGTGTTCACGAGAAGCATTCCGAACCGGTTGAAGTCGAACCTTCCGACAACATCGTATGGCCGGGTCGCACTCTTGATCATGTGTCCGACGTTTTGCAGGACGAAATCGAACGCGTCGCGACCGTATCGGGAGAGATGGTCGTTCATCGAGTCGATCGCTAACATCACGATAGACACCTCGCTCCCAAAATCGTTCGCCCTCTGGACTTCTTCCTGGACTCGTTCGAGGAAGTATTTGCGCGTTGCCACACCAGTCGTCTCATCGAGCGACACAAAATTATTCGCGACGTCAGTCAGGCTGAGAATTTCCAGCGCCCATGATCCGGATTCGCTTACTTTCTGAACCAGCTTCACATCCGCATCCGAGTATGTCCGCGGGTCCTTATTCTCCACCACGAGAGCTCCGTAACATCGGCTCAACGAGTTGAGAGGAACCGCAAGCAAAGAACCGTTCGAATCACATCGCTCAGCCTGATAAAACCGAGGAATGCCGAGCCCGCTCACGTTGTCTACAATCTTCGGAATACAGGACTGAATAACACTCCCGGCGATGCTCTGATGCGGGTCGACGTCGCTCATGATAGGCACGTACGGATCGTTCATCCTGTTCATGACGTGCTGAACAACCCAGGATTTTCTGCTCTCATCAAAAACGACCACGGATATATAGTCCCACGGGACTAGCCTCGAAGCCTCTTCTGCAAGCGATCGAACGATGTTGTGTGTGCTGAAATCAATCTTCAGTTGTTCACGGAATCTCGTGATCGACCGAAGCACTTCCGAATCGAGGAGGAGGTCGTACTTGTCGGTGTAACTCTGGATCAGCGCCGAGATGAGTTTGGTAAACTGGCCGAGCAGTGCGAGCGTCTCGCTTCCGTAGGCATCCTCGCCGCGACAATCAACGGTCAGAACTGCGACCGGTTCCTGTTGTGTCACCGATGAGCGGGAATAAAAAATCGGCACGCCGACGAATGTCTTGACGGTTTCAGTGCTGTCGTAGTACGGTAGCATCTCGTCCCGGCTCGCCACATTGAGGCTGTTGAGCATTTGGGGTTTACCGTTGAGCGCAACTTGACTAACGAGATCCTGCCCCAACTCCCTTCGCCGGTGTGTCGTAAAATGTTCGCTGTCGGAAACGAAACTCTCCATCACGAGTTGATTCTTTTCACGATTGACCCAAAAAAGCGCGACCGTATGCGCAAAATTGACTTCTTTGATCACCGTGAGGACTTTTTTTACAAGATACGAGAACTCCGCCTTCGGTCCTTGTTCCCGATTCGCTTCATCCTCATGCGATTCGAAGAAATCCGCTACTTGAAAATCGTAAGGCGGTTCGTGCGGAACTCGCTCCGGTTGAGCCATTGGCGATTTCTCCATATGGATTATGAGGGGCTGCGGATTGGGAGAATCCTTGGCAGATTCTACCTTGTACGGCTTCCTGGAGTCCTGAAAATCGTCGAACACCAGTTTTTTTGATGAAGACGATGTTTCTTCAACTGCATCCCCCGGCGAAGAGGTCGTATCGTATTCTTTGCTTCCGACTTTGTTTTCCCGTGCCCGGGTGACGACGACGTATGCTATCAAAGAACTCGATGCAGCAAGAAAACCAATTCTTATCAGCATGGCGCTTGTGGCCAGTCCGACAAAAAAGAAAATGACGCCCGCCACGACAATCACCTCCTCGGTCAGAGACAAAGCATTGACCCAGGAACGGACTGCCTTGAGCCCTCGGGCGCCAGTCATTGAAAGTGATGAGTCTATAGATACCCTCAATATGTTAGTAATTTAGCCATTTACAGTCCCAATGTCAAGAAACTACTCACGAAAAGTGCCCTAGTATCTCCTCCTCCCTCTTCTTTAGAGCAGGTCTGCCGAGACTCCCTTACCTCTAAACCCACGACTGAGGTCCCCAATTATCCACCACTACTCTGTTCTTGTCAAGTCTACCTCCCTGAGTGTTCTCTCGAATAGGCCCCCTTGCTCTCGTCCAGAGCATTTATCAACAGAGACTTAAACCCGTCTCATTCCCAAGAAACGAATCTGATCACGAGTAGACGAGTCAACAAAGTGACCTGCAGAGAGAACCCCATGTCAATGGCGCTCGTTAGCCGGAAAACCTACGGCTTGCCCCTTTCTCTCTTTTTGCCTACTTTTTTTAGATTTTGCTTCTGTTTCCCCTCCAGAGTTCATGGATCAATCTGACGGACCGATAGAAAGACTTAACGATCAAATGGACTCATGAAAGCAGTGATAATGGCCGGCGGCTTCGGGACTCGCTTGCGCCCGCTGACATGCAACATCCCAAAGCCGATGGTGCCGATGATGAATAAGCCGATGATGCAACACATCGTCGAGCTCCTAAAATTTCACGGCCTCACAAACCTCGTCAGCACGCTCTTCTACCAGCCCGACGTCATCTCAGGATACTTCGGCGACGGAAGCACATTAGGGGTTCACATGCAATATCGGAAGGCCGAGGCGGATTACGGAACTGCCGGCAGCGTTCGAACGGCGAAAGACTTTCTCGACGAGCGATTCATCATTATAAGCGGGGATGTACTTACAGATTTCGATTTGACAGCTGCAATTCGATTTCATGAGAAGAAGAAAGCGAAAGCAACTATTCTTCTCACTCGCGTTTCGAACCCCCTCCAATTCGGCGTCGTCCTGGCACGAGACGACGGTAAAATTACTCGATTCGTCGAAAAACCAGCCTGGGGTGAGGTGTTTAGCGACACGATCAATACGGGTATTTATATTCTCGAGCCGGAGATCCTTGACCTCGTACCTGAACGGGAGGAGTATGACTTCAGCAAGAATCTTTTTCCTTTGTTGCTTGAGCAGGACCTCGGGCTCTACGGTTACATCGCCGAGGGTTACTGGCGGGACATCGGAAATCTCCATGAATACCAGGACGCGCAACTCGACGTTCTTCGCGGACAGGTAAAGATTCAACTTGACGGAGCGAAGGTTGGAG
Source organism: Bacteroidota bacterium (assembly GCA_041478155.1). GTDB lineage: Bacteria > Bacteroidota > Ignavibacteria > UBA10030 > UBA10030 > JBGOVN01. The sequence continues at coordinate 4,699 of JBGOVN010000006.1, forward strand.
ATTCGCACGTCGGAGCCAACAGCAGAATTGAAGCGAAGCCGGAAGAAATCAAGACGAGCCTCGTGGGCAAGAACACGCGCATTCACGCCGGCGCCCATGTCAGCAATTCCGTGATCGGGAATGATTGTGAGATAATGGCGGGAGCGGTCATTCGTAACTCGATCATATGGGACGGAACTCAAGTCGGCGTAAAATCCGAGCTCTCGTCCGACGTTGTCGGCTCAAAGTGCATCATCGGTGATGAAGTCGTGGTACTGGAGAACGTGTTCATGGGCGACCTATGCGTGGTGGGCAGCAAAAGCAAACTCCTGTCGAACATCAAGCTCTGGCCTGAGAAAGCAGTCGAAGAGCGGTCCATTGTCACTCGAAGCCTCGTGTGGGAAGACCGCTGGCTGAGAGAGCTGTTCACCGACGCGCGCGTGACGGGTGTGTCGAACGTCGAAATGAATCCGGAGTTTGGCGCTAAGCTTGGAGCGGCATTCGGTGCTTTCGTCGGGGCCGGATCATCTGTTGCGACAAGCAGAGATTCCGACAACGTTTCGCGGATGGTCAACCGCGCGATGATGACGGGGCTCATGTCAGCGGGAGTCCATTGTCTCGACCTTCGAGCGACGTCTATTCCCATCGTGCGACACGAGCTCAAGAGCGGAAAAGAGCGCGGCGGCATTCACGTCCGTAAATCACCGTTCGATAAGAATTTAACTGACGTCATTTTCCTGGACGCAGGCGGAAAGGATCTCCCCACGGGCAAGACAAAATCGGTTGAGCGCCTCTTCTTTGGGGAGGATTTTGCGCGGGCCAGTTATGATAAGGTCGGATCAATCTCATTTCCCGAGCGGGCAACGGAGACCTATGTCGAGCGCTTCCTTGCCGGTATCGATTCGGCAGTTATACATTCCTCCGGACTCAAGCTCGTTGTCGATTACTCCAACGGCGTGGCGTCGACGATTTTTCCGAACATCCTCGGCAACCTCAATCTTCACGCTATCGCCCTGAACGCGTATCTTGACAAAAAGAGACTGACACGCACGAAGGAACAGTTCGAAGAGTCTCTCAACCAGCTCGCCTCGATCGTTACATCGTTACACTATGACGTGGGTATTATGCTGGATGCTGGCGCGGAGAAAATTTTTGTCGTCGACGAACTCGGCCGCGGGATTGACAACGACAGGATGCTTACGCTGATGATGAAGTATGTCGCCCTCGCGCATCCCGATGTGAAGAAGGTGGCCGTTCCGGTTTCCGCGTCGAGCGAGGTGGATCTGCTCGCAGAGGAATTTTCTTTAATCGTAACAAGAACCCGGGACAGTCATCTCGCTCTCATGGAGGCCGCATCCGATAAAGAGACACGTTTCGTCGGCGGTACCAAGGGGGGCTTTATCTTCAATGAATTCCTGTTCGCATCCGACGGTATGTACTCCCTCGCAAAGCTGCTCGAGTGCATGGCCATTACAAAGAAAAATCTCGGCGGCCTGGAGAAAGAAACCCCGAGGCTTCACTTTGTCAAAAAGAATATACCCTGCCCCTGGCACGCGAAAGGAAGAGTGCTGAGACATTTGATGAAGGACACCGAGTCCCTGACACGCGAGCTGGTGGAAGGGGTCAAGGTTTTTCCTTCCAACGGCGGTTCACACACGTCGGTGCTTCTCAACCCTGACCGCGCCCGTCCTGTATTTCATATCAACGCCGAATCCGCCGACATTGCATTAGCGCAGAAGCTCGCGAGCGAGTACGAGTTGAAGTTGAAGAGTTGGATTCAAAACGAATGAGTAGATTCTGTTTGATTTTCCAGGAAAATTCCCCCATTTTTAATAACAGCTACCTAACGACTTCTCTGCCGGGCCTGCAGGCAACGAAAAATACTCCATGAAGATTACCGACATACTCAACGATCGCGTCGTCCAAACAGATCTGGCCGGATCGACAAAGGAAGAAATCATCAACGCGATGGTTGACCTCGCCGCGGTCTCCGACAAGGTCGCCGACAAGGAAAAAATGCGTGCAGCAATCTTCGAACGGGAAAAAATCATGTCGACCGGTGTCGGTTCGGGTTTTGCTATCCCGCACGGCAAAACCGACGCCGTCAGCGATATCGTCGCTGCGTTTGCGATAACCGCGCAGCCGATCGACTATCAATCGCTGGACGAACAGCCGGTACGCATTGTGTTTCTTCTAGTTGGACGCGATAACATGGTAGGCCCGCACATCAAACTGCTCAGCCGGATATCCCGCCTTATGAATAGGGAAGATTTCCGAAAGAAACTTCTCGAAGCAAAAACACCGGCCGATGTTCTCCAGTTGTTCCGCAACGAAGAAGCCGCGTACGCGGAGGGATAGCGAATCGCGCGGCATAACGCGTTCGCCGTACCTCTCTCCCTACTCCATCCTTGCGACAGCGGCTGCATTTCAACAGTGGGACTCTCCGTTGGTATTCTTTCCGCGAATGATTACCTTATTGAGCGTTGATCAAATTAACCAACTTAATCCCGGGATTTTGTGAAATACCGTTCAATCAAGGGTACAAGAGACCTCCTCCCGTCAGAAATAGCCGCCTGGCAACGCATTGAAAGCGTCGTCTCGAACGTGATGGCGGACTTCGGCTACAAGGAAATCAGAACGCCAATCCTCGAGCAAACTGCGCTGCTTTCCCGAAGCATCGGGGAACTCACGGATATCGTCACGAAAGAGATGTACACATTCCTGGATCGCGGCAAGGAGAGCGTAACGCTTCGCCCGGAAGGGACTGCGGCAACACTTCGGGCTTATATCCAGAACAACCTCGGCGAACAATCGCCTCTCACAAAAGTGTACTACCTCGGTCCGATGTTTCGGCAGGAGAGGCCTCAAGCAGGACGGTTGCGGCAGTTCCATCAGTTCGGCGCTGAGGCGATCGGGTCTTCCTCGCCCCAACTCGACGTCGAAATGATTCTCCTTCCGGCCGAAATCTATAGAAGGCTCGGCATCCGAACATTCTCAACAAAAATCAATTCCGTAGGTTGCGAGAAATGCCGCCCTGCGTACAAGGAATTGCTCAGAACTGCCTTAACGAAAATCCAGACCCAACTCTCGCCGGACAGTCAAGCGCGGGTGAAAGAAAACCCGTTGCGCGTGCTCGACTCGAAAGACGAAACAGACCGGAAATTAACGTCGGGAATGCCTCTTATCAAAGACCATCTTTGCGAGGAATGCCGAACTCATTTCCAGGCTGTGCGTTCCCTCCTTGACGCGATGAAAGTCGATTACGCAATTGAGGGGCGGCTTGTTCGCGGGCTCGACTATTACACCAAGACGGCTTTCGAAATTACGAGCGAATCGCTGGGCTCTCAGGATGCGCTTATGGGCGGCGGCCGGTACGACCTTCTTGTCGAAGAGCTCGGAGGAAAACCGACCCCCGGGGTGGGTTTCGCAGCCGGCATCGAACGCCTGGTTATGGTTTTGGAGAAACTGGGCAAGAATATATTTTCGGAATCAACCCCTTCCCTTTTCCTTGTCGCGCTCGACGAGCCGGCAAGAACCTGGGCTTTTGTCAAAGCAAACGAACTCCGTTCGAAGGGGATAAGCACGGAGCTCGATTACCTGGCGAGGAGTGTGAAAGCTCAAATGCGCGAGGCGAATCGCCAGCAGTCCAGGTTTGTAATCGTCGTCGGGCAGGAGGAATTGAAAACCGGAATCGCAAAACTGAAGAACATGAAAACGGGAGACGAAACGGCGATTTCCCTGGAAGCGATCGAGATTCCAGCACAGTAACGATGGCGAAGAAACACGAGCCGGAATATACACTGAATGTATTCCACCGGTTTGACGAACGATCGAAGCGAACGAGCGTTGTATTCCTCGTCCAGACGGCAAAGATCTTTGTGAACTTCCAGTATGAGATCCTGCTCGAAGACGACGTCCGCGACCGTCAGATTCAATTGCACATCGCCGGTCTGCACGCTCCGACGATTCTCATGCCGAATGCCGGTCCAGCACAGGGAGTGCGGGAGTATTCCCAGTTACACGGAGAATATCTCCTTACGGTAACAAAGCAGGATAAATCAGTGAACGAATTCCGGCTGAGCATAACGCCGAACCAAATCACGTTCCTGCGGCAGCCATCGAATCCGTTCATACTTGCATCGACGGACGCCGTAGGTTTGATCTAATTCCATTCTCTTCCCATACAAAAAATCTGAATTGCCATGTGTCCAAAGCTTCTGCAGATAGGACCTTTTCCAATCTACGGTTACGGATTGATGCTCGCGATCGGTTTCATCACCGGAAGCTATCTTCTGACGAGCGAATTTAAGCGCCGCAACATCGACCCAAACCTTGCAAATACCATAACACTGATCGCGCTCATCGCTGGTGTTGCCGGGTCAAAAATCCTTTATCTCATCGAACATCTCACCCTCTTCCTCGCCGATCCCTTCGGAATGGCATTTTCTCCGGGTGGTCTCACGTTTTACGGGGGGTTAATCCTTGCCGCATTTTCCATCTATATCTATGGACGTAGTAAGGGCATAGATTTTTTCATCATTGCTGATTCAACCGCCCCAGGTCTCATCCTCGCTTACGGCATCGGCCGGATCGGTTGTCACCTTGCCGGAGACGGCGATTACGGATTTCCCACGACGCTTCCCTGGGGGACGAACTATTCGAAAGGAACATATCCACCATCAGCTGCATTTCGTGGCTTTCCCGAGATCACGAGTAGGTTTCCCAACGGCATCGTACCGGACAGCACGCTCTGCCATCCGACACCCGTCTATGAGTTTCTTCTGTGCGCACTCGCCTTTTGGTTTCTCTGGAGCATACGAAAGAAAGTGACGCCGGATGGAAAACTTTTCATGCTCTATCTTATCCTCGCAGGGGTGGAACGGTTCTCAGTAGAATTCCTTCGCATCAACCCTCGACTGGCGTTCGGCCTGAGTGAAGCACAACTGATTTCCGTCGTGCTCACCATCGTCGGCGTTATTGGATTCCTCTCGTTTTCCCGGACCAAGTCAAAGGTCGCCGACACCCGATGACGGTCGAACTTTATTCTACCGGAGAGTGCAAGTTGTGCGATGACGCTCGAAAACTCCTTGAATCCCTAACGAAGGAATTTCACTTTGAAGTGAACGAAGTGAAGCTCACGGAAGAGCATCCCAAGTACAAGGAATATATGCACGTCCTTCCTGTCGTTGTCATCAATGGCCGAAGACAACTCGCGAGTCCGATTCGAGAGGACGAACTTCGAGGCTTGCTGAAAGAGGAGAAGCCACCGTCACGACTCTTCCATTTCGGTAAGTTCCTGGAGGCAATCGGTTTTCTCACTCTTGCTGTGGGACTGATGTATGGTGTGATGGGAAATATGTGGATCGACCTCTACTTCTTCCTTGCGGGAATCGTGGTGTTCTATGTCGGGCGCCTGATGGAACGACATGAAATGAAGAACGAGGCTCGCTTCGACCCGCCGGAAGATTATCTTCTGAAGCCGAGATGACGGACGTGATCGCAGGGCGCCAACCTGTCCTCGAAGCTCTCAAGTCAGACCAGCCAATCGAGAAGGTGTTGGTTCAGCATGGCGCGCAGGGAGCTGCTGTCAACAACATTTATAAGCTTGCAAAACAGCGCGGAGTACCCGTCGTCCAGGCGAGCAAAGAACGATTCCTGGAATTGGCGGGGGATGGGGTGACACAAGGAGTCCTCGCCCTCGTTGGTGCAAAAAAATACGTTGAGCTCGAAGACCTTCTGGAAATCTCAAAAAAGAGGAACGAGCCACCGTTCATCCTCATCCTGGACGAGATCGAGGATCCCCATAATCTCGGAGCTCTCATTCGGACGGCCGAGGGGGCGGGCATTCACGGAGTCGTTGTTCCCAAACACCACTCGGCAACAGTCAATCAAACCGTGGCGAAAACTTCCGCCGGAGCGATCTCGCACATCGCGCTTGCGCGCGTGTCGAACATCGTCCAATGTATCGACGAACTCAAACGGCAGGGAATATGGGTAGTGGGAACGGACTCGACCGCAGAAAAGTATTACTATCAGGTCGACTTTACAGGTCCGGTCGCAATCGTCGTGGGGAATGAAGGGAAGGGAATCAGACGATTGGTGATGGAGAAATGTGATTTTTTGGCAACGGTTCCGATGTACGGCAAGGTCGAATCCCTCAACGCCTCAGTCTCGGGAGGAATCATCCTGTTCGAGGCAGCAAGGCAAAGAAGAATCTCAGGAAATCCTAAGCCTTCTTAGGGCCTACCCGAGAGTATTTCACTTTCCTTCTTCTCCCAATTCCGGTTTTCTGAAACCTCACCTGCTGTTCCACAAACTTCTGGATACTCTGTCGAGCCTTCACAACTCTCTTCTGCCGATTGTTGATTTGCTTCGACATAAAAGAATTAAGGAATTAACGTCAATCGATCTGAGTGAGCAACGACGGAGAATAGGTTACAGCGTAGTACGAAAGTAGCGAAATGTGAAACGTGGGAGGCGTACATATTCCATTCAAATCCTTAGTTTCCCTTTCCCTCCTCTTCGCGCATCAACCCGTAGCGTTTCATCTTCGTGTAGAGATGACTCCGCTGGATATCGAGCGCCTCCGCAGTTTTCGAGATATTCCACTTATGCAGTTCGAGCTGCTTCCGAATGAACGCTGCTTCTGCGCGGTCCTTGAATTCCTGGAATGTGCCGCTCATATTCAGAAAGTCGTCTGCCTCGCCGTGGGCGCCCGTCGCCCCGACGAGGAGACTCACGTCGATTGAAGAACCGGGCGAAAGAATGACGAGCCGCTCGACAGCATTGCGGAGTTCCCGGACATTCCCTGGCCAATCGCGTTTTGAGAGCGTTAACAGTCCCTGGTCGGAAATTGTCTTTTGAGCCATGCCGTTCCGTGCGCACACATCCTGAATGAATGCCTTCACAAGAACGGGTATGTCGTCCCTGCGTTCTCGCAACGGGGGAACATGGATTGGAATAACATTCAGACGATGATACAGGTCGTTCCGATAGCTTCCTTTACGAATCTCTTCTTCTAAATTCTTGTTGGTCGCGGCGAGAACCCGAACATCCACGCTAATGAGCTTCGTGCCGCCAACGCGCTCAATCGTTCCCTCTTCCAGAGCCCTCAAGACCTTCGCTTGCGCCTGTCCGCTCATGTCGCCGATCTCATCGAGGAACAGCGTCCCTGCGTCGGCCTGCTCAAACTTTCCGATCCGCTGTGCCGTCGCTCCGGTAAACGCCCCTTTTTCATGGCCGAAGAGCTCCGATTCGATCAGTTCAGACGGAATTGCTGCGCAGTTCACTTCGACGAACGGCTTATCTCCCCTCTTGCTCAAGCGGTGAATTGCCCGCGCAATAAGTTCTTTTCCCGTCCCGTTCTCGCCCGTGATGAGAACACGAGCATCCGTCGGTGCAATGCGGTCAACGAGGGTGAGGATCTCGCGGATCTTTGCGCTCTGACCGATGATTTTGCGCTTCCCTTCTACACTCTCTTGCAACTTTCGGTATTCTTCGGAGAGTTTTGCCTGTTGGAGTGCATTCCGAACCGTGACAAGAAGCTTGTCCCGGTCGAGCGGCTTTGGCAGAAAATCGAACGCACCCGATTTCGTTGCCTCAACCGCAGTTTCTATCGTACCGTGTCCGGAGATCATGATAACGGGAATGTCCAGGTTTTTTTTCTTAATGGTGTGGAGGACTTCGAAGCCGTCCATCCCCGCCATCTTCACGTCGAGGAGCACGGCGTCTACGGGAAGTCTGTCGATCTTTTGGAGGGCTTGCTCTCCGTTCTCGGCAAACTCGACTTCGAATTTTTCGTATTCGAGAATCATTTTAAGAGATTCCCGAACGCCTTTTTCATCGTCGACAACAAGTATTGTTTTCATGGAGTTTGTTTAGATCTCAGCATTCATTCGTGGAAATCACGTTTCACTTTTCTGAACCTTCGTACGGCAGCGTCAGATAGTCGGACGGCAGCAAGGTCTTCACGATCAAAAGATCTCTTCCAAAACTTTCGCCTTGCTTATTCGCCCGCTTATCACGAGGGTCATCGGCTCCCCCGACGACAAATTTCGCTTCACCCCATTCGACAAGGTTGCCAGCCGTTCGTGCAAGGTCGGGAGATTCAGAGGCATAAGACAAATAGGCTGAGGCGAAAAAATGCTGAAGCTTGTCCCTGTCGCCCGCCGTCCCGCTTGGAGTATCGGCATAGATTCTCGACGGAAGATTTTTTACCCTCGACTGAAAGAGACTGTCTTCTTCGAACGTCAGCGGGATGCCGATCGACTGGACGACCGGCACCTTGAAATCGATATACCTATGTTCCAGAACTCCCACCATCGAGAGAAAAAGGGCACGGGTTGTGTTGTATTCCGCGATTTTCAACGCTTTGAGGTAAATGCCATCGACCGCCCTCATATCGCCGCAGCGCTTTAGAAGTATTCCGAACCGTTCGTCCCTCACGTAAGCCCGGATTGCTCTCGTATCGAGGATCAACTGAGGTGTAAATGTGTCGGAAAAAAACTTTCCGACCGACAACCCCTCTTTATCCTGTTCGTCAAAATCCCACGTGAGGCCGTCAGGTCCCGCGCCGCCGTCACACTGTGCAACGGATCGGGATACGCCCGCCGCGATAAGCATAAGGAACAGCAGAAACCTCGAAGCATTGGCCATTGCCATTGTTTGATCCCCATTCCCGATCGTTCTACATCCTGCCCCGAATACTGGCAATCGAGAATCTCACGTTTGAAGGATTCCGGGATTAAATCGGGGTATCTCAGGATTGTTACTCGCCATCGCAATACCGCGGGCAATAATGT
>JBGOVN010000156.1:0-4302 GCA_041478155.1 Bacteroidota bacterium
AGCGTAGATTTTTGTTTCTTCGACCTGGAGGAATCAGGCCTTGTCGGTTCGAAAGCTTACGTTCGGCAGTTCGGGGACTGGCGATTCCACCTCGGCATGATCAATCTCGACATTGAGGGCACTGGCAACGAACTCTACGTCGGGCCGACCGGTGGGGGTGATGATTACTTCCTGATGCCCTTCGTCCGTCAAACGGCAAAGAATATGCGCATCAAGCTGCAGGAGCGCGACACCTATCCCGAATCAGATTACAAATCGTTCGCGACCGCCAGGCTCGAAAATATTTCGATCTCGGTCGTTCCGAAGGGGGATTCCGATAACCTGGTAACGATGGTGAAGAATGGCGGGAAGTCGGAGCCGGGAAAAGTTCCGAAGGTCATGAGAGTCATGCACACCCCCAATGACGGCTCGAAAGAGGTAACGCCCGAAGCTCTCAAGCTGTCGTATGACTTTACGAAAACACTTTTGCTCCTGTTAAATGCGACGGGGAAAAAATATTGAATTCTGCCCGTGCCTTGCAAGACGGGGCCTGTTCGCGCATCCTTATCGGCGAAATGGGCCACCGATTTGACTACTGCTTCTCGTCCAGTTTCCCTTCGAGTTGTTTCTTCACTCCCGGCCATTCTGAGTCGATGATGCTGTAATAGACAGAGTGACGGATCCTTCCTCCCGGGGTTACCATATGATTGCGGAGGATGCCTTCTTCCTTCGCACCGATGCGAAGCATTGCGTTGCGCGATTTATCGTTCGTCGAATCTGTCTTGAACTCCACTCGCATACATCCGAGTTCCTCGAATGCGTGTCTCAACATAAGATACTTCGCCTCCGTGTTCACGGGGGTTCTCTGCCACTCTCTCGCAACCCACGTCCACCCTATCTCTACGCGGCGGTTCAGCATATCGATGTTGCCATATCGTGAGCTGCCGACCAGCTTTCCCGATTTCTTCTCGACCGTAACAAAGGGCAGCGCACTCCCTTCGCGTTGGAGCTTCAATGCCGTCTCTACATACGTCTTCATCTCGTCGCGAGTGCGAATCAACGTCATCGTGTAACGCCACAACTCGACGTCCAGTCCCGCTGCGCAAAGTCGATCGAGATGATCCAGCCTCATCGGCTCCAATCGAATATATTTTCCTTCCAACACTACCGGTTTGACTTCCATCATTCCTCAAATGAAAAAGGCGACTCGGAGAGCCGCCCATTCTGAGAATGTATCATGTCGTTATTGCGCAGATGATGTATGGTCGTGGGTAATCTTCCATCCTTCCGGTTTTCTTTCCACGATCAGTGTGAACCGTCCCCATGGCTCATCTTGAGCACGATGCAGTTTCCACATTCCCATCGCGACGGCCGCACCCGAAGAAAGCATCCGTATTTTCAACTCACCGAACTCGAGCCTCCCCATCTTCTCCTTTGTCCCGTACGTTTTCTTGTAGCGGGTAAGGACTTCGTTCCATCCCTTCGTGAGCGACCCGCCGCTGTTGAAGACTGTGCTGTCCGACTTCCAATAACCTTCCATGTATGTTTCGATGTTACCAGCATTCCATGCGGCGACCTGGTCTGTCAGAACTTTCGTGATCTGTTCTTCATCTGTTTGTGCTGACACAAACGTCGGTGCTAATGCAATGAACGCCAACAGGATGCATGGTCTCATAGTTCAGTTCTCAGTGGGACGGGTTCGCTGGTTGGGTCATGCTCTTGCGACCAAAGAGACCGTAGCCAATCAAACCTCCGAGCATCGAGAAGATGGGATAGATGATCAGACTGAAAAAGAGTTCACGGAGAATCCCGCCGAAACGGCGCGAGTCTTCGATGGACTTCTCGAGTTGTTCCTTAAGCTGGTCGAACGACCCGGAGGGGACCGACCCTTGCCGTTCGACGTAGGCGGCCAATTTCTCCCACAGCTTTCGAACCAGTTCTCCCTCGAGCGGCCCCAGAACTAACATTATGGTGACCTTGATCAGCGTCGCAACAAGTGCTCCGACGATGCCCGAGAGAATGCCCAGGATCAAGGCATCGGAAGCCTCCGGCGCGATGCGCAGATCTACGGGGATGGTTCCGATCCATACCTTGAACTGCGGGTCGTCGGGTACCGCCAGACCCCGATACTCTTGAATGTTTAAATAGTACGCGAGAGCTCCTCCGAAGATAATCCCCGCACAGCAGCAACAGTTGATCAGGTTGAGTCCCGGGACGCCCGAGATCGCGCCGATGACGAGACCTGCGAACAACACGGGACGTTGTTTACTCGGCTTATCCTGCATGGAAGAGATCTCCTCGTTTGAACGAGCGATGACGAAGTTGTGAGACTGCTTCGAGATACGGCGGTATGACGTAAAGAGGCAGAACGCTCCCCAACAAGATCCCAGTTACTATTCTCGAGATGGACGAGCTTGGATAGATTCCCGAATCGCTGAGAACAACATCGAGCAACATCGGCAGAAGTGCGAAAAAAAGAAACTTCGGATTCGGAACACGCAACCCTGGGAAGTCTCGCAAAAGCGGTAGGAAAAGAAGGCTGACAAGAAAGCTCCCGTAAATAGAGCAACATCGGATGCAGACGCCAAACTTCATGTCCCCAAAGGGGCCTGCGATGTGGAACGACCGTTGGTCCAATTGGTGACAAATTCCAGAGAAAAAAGAATACAGGGAAGAACTCAGAAGAGAGGCAGACCCTCCGGCGATCTTCGCCAGAGGTGCGGCAACGATCAGCGAACACCAGAGGGCCACGAGGCCAACGAGGAGAAAGTAGGGACGCCGATATTGATTAGACTCCTGCATACGAATTTGCCGAGCCAATATCAGGACATTTGGTCTTTTTGTCAAGGCATTCTTCGGTCAACCGAACGGGACATTGTTCGCATCGAATTGATTCTCTTTTCCGACAACCTATTTCCTTGTATATTCATCCGATTGTTCGCGACCGCCTCGACTCTTGACTTAAGCCTCGCCATGCCCAGCACTCTCGACGCTCATCATAATTTTCTCGGCATCGAAAAGAAGTTTTCTTCGTTCGACCGTTCGAGAATTGTTATCGTTCCGGCCCCCTACGAGAAGACTGTCAGTTACGGAAGAGGGACCGAGCGGGGGCCTGAAGCCATCCTGAAGGCCTCGCACTTCGTGGAGTTTTTCGACGAGGAAACAAAAAGGGAAATATATGCAGAACACGGCATCGCGACATTGACCCCTCTGAACCTTGCAAAGAAAAAGGTTGAAGCCGCCCTGCAAATGGTCTACGACACGGTCCGCGACCTTCTCGAACAACAGAAGTTTGTCGTCACACTCGGCGGTGAGCACACGATATCATCCGCAATCATTGCTGCGTTTGCAAAGCGGTATCCAACCCTCTCCGTCCTCCAGTTTGATGCACACTCCGACCTGCGCACGGTGTACGAGGGAAACAAATACAGTCATGCGTGCGTCATGGCGCGCGTTTGCGAATACCTCGACCCTAAGAGAATCGTTCAAGTCGGCATCCGCGCACAGGATAAGGAAGAGGCGGAATTTATCCGCGACAACGGCGTACGGACTTTCTACGCTCATCAAATACGGGGCAAGTATGTTGGCTTCCTGAAGTACTGGATGGACGAGGTTGTCAACACCTTAACTGATACGGTCTACGTCACATTCGACGTAGACGCCTTCGACCCCTCAATCATGCCAGCGACAGGAACTCCGGAACCCAACGGCCTCTCCTGGTATGAGGTAATGGAGTGCCTGCGGAAGGTGAGTCGAAAAAAGAAAATCGTAGGGTTCGATGTTGTCGAATTGGCACCCATCAAAGGGCTGAGCCATCCTGATATGACGGCCGCAAAACTGGTGTCCAAAATTCTTAACTACGCCCTGTGAGAGTGGCCGACTCCTCCACACAGCAGGCCTCAACGGCTGAAGGGTCCCGTTCATCGCGGCGTCGATTCTTGAAGCAAACACTCGTCGGTGCCGTTGCCCTCTCGGCCTCAAAGTTCATTCCCACGGAAATGTCTACCGTTACCATTCCGGCTGATGTTGCGGCCCGGCTCCGATATTTTTCTCCGTTGGAATACCTTATTGTTCAGCAAGCTGCCGAGCGTATTGTCGGGGCGCCGATTCCAGGGAAACCGGGCGCATCGGATGTCGGGGTTGCCGCGAGGGCTGACGTCTTTCTCGCAACATCCGACCCTGAGATCCAGGAGCAGATTCATCAACTCCTCACGGTGTTCAACAATCCCTTCTTTACCTTTCTCTTTGAGTTCCGATTTTCCAGCTTCGTCCGCATGAAAACCGACGATCAGGATTCATACATCGAGGGCTGGCTGACCAGCG
>JBGOVN010000210.1:0-3631 GCA_041478155.1 Bacteroidota bacterium
AGCGCGATGATAACATTCCTTCATGAAAAAATTCCCTACCTCGAAGTGCAGGCGCATTTGAACACCTTTAAACTTCGAACGCGCGGAGTAGGAGAAGGGGGCGTCAACGCATTGCGAATTTCGTGCCATATCTATAACAATTTCGAAGAACTCGACCGTATCATCGAAGGTGTCCGAACGGCCTGGAAGGGATAAGCTGTCTGGTGGCGTTTGATCGAAATCCGACTCCAGGTTGGCTTCCCGGAAGTTGAGCATTACGAATAAGCTCAGAATTATCACAGCTTGATAGACGAAGGACAACGGGTGAAGGGCTACCTATGAGATCCCATTGCGGGGAGCGCTTTGCCTAGTTTCGAAGTTCTCATCCACACGTTTGTTTCAAACGGGCCAGGAGAATAAATGAAGTCTGTTAATCTTTTCGACCTCGTCGTTATCTTCACCTATTTCCTGATCATCATGGGCATAGGCCTGTTCTTCATGAAGGTGAATAAGGGGGGGAAGGAGTATTTCACCGGCGGTAACATGATTCCATGGTGGATGTCGGGCATCTCGCTCTACATGGGTAATTTTAGCGCATGGATATTCACAGGAGCAGCAGGGTTTGCTTACTCGGCAGGCTGGTTTACCATTCTCTATTTCGGCATCAGCCCCTTCGCGTACTTGATCGGCTCCAGAATGACTGCCGTCCGGTGGCGTCGCACCCGCTCGGTCTCTCCTCTTCAATACACGCTGACTCGCTTCAACATGACGACACAGCAATTCATCGGCTGGGTCATCGCAACCAATTTTACCCTCTCTGCGGGCGTCCAGCTTGCATCGACGTGCAAGCTTTTTGCTCCGATCATCGGGATTGACCTTATCGCCATCGTTTTGCTCATCGGAACAATTGTCATGCTCCATAATTTTCTTGGCGGACTCTGGGGAGACATGGCCATGGATGTCGTGCAAGGTGTCATTCTTCTTGGCATCGTGTTTATTGTCATGCCGCTGAGCCTTAATCTGGTGGGAGGCCCGGTGAACCTCTATCATGCACTCCCCCCGCTTACCTTCGACCATACCTACAACGGGGTTCATTACACCGAACACTGGGTTATTGCGATCGCGATTATCACGACTCTGGGATTTGCAGCAGGAGGGCATCAACGCTTTTATTCCGTGAAGGACGAAAAAAGTGCGCTGCGGGTTGGAACCACTGCCGCCATACTGGCGCTCTCGACCCCTCTAGCGTTTGGAATTCCTCCTTTGGTCGCAAAAGTATATTGGCCCGACCTCGCTCAGGTCGATTTTTTTAAACCTTTTATCGGGAAGAACCCGCAAGACCTGGTGTTTGTCGGCCTTGTGATGAAACTGCTTCCGCATGGATTGATCGGCGTCTTCATTGCAGCAATGCTCGCGGCAACAATGACGACACTCAGCACCGTGTATAACATGGTTTCCTCCATCCTCTCGCACGATCTCTATAAGGGAGTATTCAAGCCAAACCTGACTGACAAGGAATTGCTTCGTGCGGGTCGTACTGCTGCCTTGTCGATCGGCCTCGTCGTCATGACTCTCGCGATGATTTTTGTGAAGAGTACCTTCGGCATCTTCAATCTTATGCAGGCTTTCTTCACTCTGTTCAACATCCCGGTGATAGTACCGGTCGCATTCGGATTGATCTTCCGCCGCGTTCCCAAATGGTCGGCCGTAGGGGCTATTACCTGGGGGCTCGTTGTCGGAGGCACAGCGCGATATCTTTTGGGCTGGGATATCGGGCCCCAGGTGTATTTGGCATTTGCGATGACGCTCGGAATCTTTGGTTCTTCTCCATGGACAGCAACACTCTATCGCACGAACAGAAACGGCCTTGCCTTCCTGTGTGTGGCTATCACTGCTATCATTGGGACTCTTTTCTACTTCAACCCTGTCGGCGATATCCCCGAATGGCAAAGAGGTCTTTCGATCCTCAGCGCTGTCATTCTTGGGGGTTCTCTCTTCGGTTTTGCCCGGCTCTTTTCCAGGGAATCACAGGAAGAAAAGGACATCGTCGCGGAATTTTTCAAAAAAATCGATACACCGATTGATGTCGCGAAGGAGGTCTATGGTGCAGGGAGAAGACAGGTTTCTACCATGCCCCTCGTTGGCCGGACGATCATTTTCCTGGGTCTGCTTGTCTCGGCCTCATTCTTTACAAGTCTTGACAAGTTCGAAATCATTTCCGTTTCTGCAATGGTCACGGTGTTATTCGGATTCGGGGGGACGTTATGGATCCTTGGAAAGAAAAGTGAGCGAAAAGAGGCGGCGGAACTTGCTGCTCTGGCAGGTGTGAGTAAAGGCTAGGATAATCGATTCTATCGCATTAAAATGATGGAGAGACTACTATGTTGAGCGTCTATGGAACTCGTGCACTCGTTACCGGCGGATCAAGAGGTCTCGGCCTCGCGAGTGCCGAAGCGCTGGCGGAGGCGGGTTGCGATGTCGTGTTGAACCATTTTAACGATTCGGCGAAGGCTCAAAAGGAGTGTGATCGTTTGATTTCCTCGACGGGCCGAAAGATGTTCCATATCGATGCGGATGTCGGGCGCTCCGCTACCGCACGGACAATGGTGCAACAAGCTGCCGACCGTTTGGGAGGGCTGGATATTGTTTTCAGTAATGCAGGGATTTGCAGATTCACCCCGTTCCTCGAGATTGACGATGACAATTGGCATCGTCACATTGACACAAATTTGAACGCCGGATTCTATGTGGGCCAATCCGCTGCGAAGATCATGATCAAAGCCGGCAAGGGGGGACGAATTCTGTTCACCACGAGCGTCAGTGCATTCCGTTCGAATGCAACGCAGACACACTATTCGGCGACAAAAGGAGGCCTGCACATTCTTGCGCTTGGAATGGCGGTCGAGCTCGGTCAATACGGAATCACGGTCAATTGCATAGCGCCCGGTTGGATGCACACGGACATAAACGATGTTCAGTCAAGGGATGAGAAGACGGTCAAGCCGTGGATTCAATCCCATGTTTCCGTCGGACGGCTCGGGAAGCCCGCCGATATGAAAGGGGCCATCCTTTTTCTCACGAGCAAAGAGGCCGAGTACGTCAATGGCGCAACAGTTCACGTTGACGGCGGATGGAGCGCGCAGATATGAAACCGTATCGACTGACCGCACTCAAGATGGGAGAAACGAAAGTTCCTTGCGCCGAGATCTACTGGATGCACAAGCTGACCGGCTGGGAGCCGCTGACGTTTTGGGCGTTTCTTATTGAAAATGATGAGCGTAAGATTCTGCTGAACACTGGTTTCCCGCAGGACTATTCCGGTCTCCACAAACATTGGACGACGTGGGCAAAATCGGCGATGGGAGAGGAAGGCCACATTCCCGTAGTCGAAAAGGGAAGTTGGATTGTCGACGCGCTGGCCAAGCACAGTGTGAAACCCGGGGATATTGATCATGTGATCGTTACCCCTCTGACTTCATACGCAACGGGCGGACTTGACCAGTTTCCCAAAGCTAAACTTTGGTTCTCCCGGCATGGATGGGTCGATTTCCATGCACCCGACCCGGAAATTCCACAGCTTCCACGACACATTATTTTTCCCGACCACGTGCTCGCGTGGCTTACTTCCGAAGCCGCTTCACGAATTCAACTG
>JBGOVN010000132.1:0-4725 GCA_041478155.1 Bacteroidota bacterium
AAGCCTTGTCAACGGCGCCGCGGACTATGTGCTGAAGCAGAAGATGTCACGCCTCGCCGGTGCTGTAAAACGGGTGCTGCTTGAAGAGGAAAACCGAAGGGGACGAAAGCACGCCGTCGAGGAATTGAAAAAACTTTCACACGCCGTCGAGACGGCAGGGGATAACATCGTCATTACCGATAAGAATGGAGTCATCGAATATGTAAATCCCGCATTTGAGAAGTCTACCGGGTACAGGAAAGAAGAGGTGATCGGACAAAAGCCCAGCATCTTGAAATCGGGAGTACACAATGAGGAGTTCTACAAATCGTTCTGGCACTCCATCCTCGCAGGCAAGACATTCCGGGGTGTATTCACCAACAGAAAGAAAAATGGCGAGTTATACAGCGAGGAACATTTCGTCACCCCTATCCTGGACGATAAAGGAACTATCACTCACTTCGTCTCGACCGGGAGGGACATCACCGATCAGAAGCAAGCTGAGGAATCGCTCCGCCGGTCGGAGGAGCGGTACAGGAATCTGGTGGACGGCGCACGCGACGCCATTTTCAGCCTTTCGACGAGCGCAATCATCACGAGCCTGAATCCGGCATTCGAGACGATCACAGGTTGGAAGCGCGAAGACTGGCTTGGGAAGAGCTTTACGAGCCTGCTTCATCCTGAGGATCACGAGAAGGCCGCCCTCATTTTCCGGAAGGTCATTCAGGGCGAGTTCTCAGGGCCCAGTGAATACAGGATTCTCAAGAAGTCGGGAGAGTACCTTATCGGCGAGTTTAGCACAACGGCTCAATATCATGAAGGAAAACCGGTCGGTGTTCTGGGGATCGCGCGTGATGTCACGGCTCATCGAAAGCTCGAGGAGCAGCTGCGTCAGACGCAGAAGCTCGAGAGCATTGGCACGCTTGCAGGCGGCATCGCTCACGATTTTAACAACATTCTGGGAATCATCCTGGCGTATAACACGATGCTCCAGCGACGCAACCTCGACGCCGGTCGAATTCACGAAGCAGTGTCATCGATTACGAAAGCCGTCGCTCGCGGGAGCGGGCTTGTCAAACAACTTCTGACCTTCGCTCGAAAATCAACCTCTACCATTGAACTCATCGACGTCAACCGCGTCATCAACGAGTTGACGGGCATGCTTGTCGAAACCTTCCCGAAGACGGTCGATTTTGCAATTGAACTCCGTGACCGAATCCCATCGATACGAGCGGACCAGAGCCAACTGTATCAGGCAGTCCTCAACCTTTGTGTCAACGCGCGGGATGCAATGCATTCCGGCGGCAAACTCGGGATCAGGACATTCGAATCCGAAGGGTCCATCCTTCGCAATCGTCTCACCGAAGCCCGTCATGAGCGGTATGTGGGGATAAGCGTAAGTGACACAGGGATGGGAATGAGCCAGGAGGTCCAGTCGAGAATCTTTGAGCCCTTTTTTACGACGAAGGACCCGGGTAAGGGAACAGGCCTTGGACTTGCCGTCGTCTACGGCGCCGTGAAAAGTTTCGGAGGGCTTGTTGACGTTGAGAGCAGCGTTGGCAAGGGAACGACGTTCTCAATCTATTTGCCGATCTTGCCGGGTCCAGTCGCAGTGACGAAAGAATCCGGAGAGCATGGCGATGAGACTCGCGGTGGAAATGAGACGATTCTGATAGTTGAAGATGAGGAGGCGATGCGGGAGCTTCTGAAGGCCTTTCTGACTGACAAGGGATATTCGGTCATCACGGCGGCTGACGGACTTGAGGCGCTGGACATATTTGCTAAGCGAAGTAAAGAGATCTCGCTCGTTTTTTCAGACTTTGGACTACCCAAGCTTGACGGTTTTTCACTGTTCAAAAGAATGAACGAAATTAAAGCCGGCATAAAAACAATCATTGCGACAGGGTTCATCGAACCGAACCAAAAGTCGGAAATGCTCAAGGCGGGAATCCGGGAGATAATCCAAAAGCCATACGTTGTAAATGAGGTAATCGCGAAAATCCGCTCGGTGCTCGACGTGAAGAGCTGACAGCGCCAGACGATTCTCTCAACAATTCATAAGTCTCCACAGCATCACCGCTGGGTGAATCTCAATAATGAGACGAATTCAAAAAAGCAGAACCGATGATTTGATAACGGCCATAATCCTTCATTTCAACCTATCTGGAAGGTAAGGGATGGACCTCGGTCGTGCCATCAAACAGCAATTTTTGACATTCTATAGGGATGATCTTACCTTATGGGTGATGGCTTGGGTGGTGACCTAACATCATGGTCTGAGAGAGATGTTTTTTGAGAGAGGGGTGTATGGTGAAGAGGCATTCACGCTGCCGGAACTACACGTATCTGTGTTCCCGCCGTTCCGGCGAAACAAACCACATCTTACGTACTTTCCTAAAAGTATATTTACGACAGAAAGGTTCCGACGGGACCTAAGCAAGAACTTTCCTAGTTCGAGCAGCTCCGGAATATCCAGCTGTGTTAGTCGGATTGACCAACTAGAGAAGCGCTTTATTCTAGCTGAAAGAAGGAGAGAGGAAATCCTTCGTCAGTTCAACGATGAGCAGCAAACCATTGCCTTTTCGCGTGAGTTGAAGCAAGCGGATATTGGACATGTTGATCATCAGAACTAGAAGCGGGCACCGAAGCTTTTCTTGCAGGGCGGTTAGCCACGCCAGAATTGCCGCGGAGAGTCGGTGAAGCGGCAATAGTGCGCCCGGTTAAGGAGCAAAAGTCCGGAAAGAAGTATATCACCAAAGCGTCGATCAGCAGATTCAAAAGCGCCTATGCACGTTCTCATCGTTGACGATATTCCAGCTAATCTCAAACTTCTTCGGGCTCAGCTCGAGTTGAAAGGACACGAGGTTTCTGAGGCATCTGATGGAGCCCAAGCACTAAGACTGCTGAAGAAGACACGGATCGATGCCATCATCTCCGATATTCTGATGCCCGGGATCGATGGATACCGCCTGTGCCTCGAGGTTCGTAAGAACCGCATGTCAAAAGACATCCCATTTATTTTCTACACTGCAACATACATCTCGAAAGCCGATGAAAAGCTGGCATATGAAGTTGGAGCGGACAAGTTTCTGACGAAGCCTTTAACGGTTGAAGAGATAGCTCGAGTCCTCGAAGAAGTAACTGGAAAAAAGAAACGTTCCGCTGTGAAAAGACAAGTCAGGCAAATAGACAGCGATGTGATGAAGGAATATAGCGAAGCCCTTGTAAGAAAGCTGGACAAGAGGAATCTTGAACTCGAAAAGACAAAACAAGATCTTCTCAGGGAGATCGAAGAGCACAGACGCGTACGCGAGGCCCTCGAGCGTGCCCATGGTCAATTGAAAGGCCTTCATGATAGTCTGGATGAGGCACTATTTTCAGTTAATGTGGTCGAGAACAAAATGCTGCAGGTTTCAAGCGCACACGAGAAAGTTTTTGGATACCCGCCGGCAGAGTTTTTTAAGAATCCACATTTGTGGTACGAGCTCATCGTTCAGGAAGATAAACCCATCGTTGACGCGGCGTATCCAGTATTACGGTCGGGGAAGAGTACTCGACATGAGTTCAGGATCGTTCATCCTACAGGGGAATTGCGATGGGTTGACGCGAGAATAAAACCGACGCTCGATTCAGATGGAATACTTGTTCGTCTTGATGGGATTGCTTCCGACATCACCGAACGCAAGCGGGCTGAAGAAGCGCTCCGTGAAGGTGAGTTGAGATTCCGGTCAGTCTGGGAAAAAGGGACAGATGGAATGCGGATAACCAACGAAGAAGGAATTGTGGTATCGGTCAATGATGCGTATTGCAGGATGGTGGAGAGACCACGTGAAGAAATTGAAGGGAAACCGGTAAGTGTAGTCTATGAAGAGACCGCCCAGGCAGATGTCTTACAGAAACATCGGGAACGGTTTCGCAGCCGAAGTATTCCAACTCGGTTAGAACGGGAGCTTACGCTCTGGAATGGGAAGACAATATTTTTTGAGTTGTCGAATTCATTTTTGGAATTCCCAAATCAGCCAACATTATCATTAAGCGTACTTCGGGATTTTACTGAACGAAAACAACTCGAGGACCAGCTGCGGCAGGCACAGAAGCTGGAGAGTATCGGCACCCTGGCGGGAGGCATTGCGCACGATTTCAACAACATTCTCGGAATCATCATGGCCTATGGGTCGATGCTGCAGCATGCCGAGTTCAAGCCGACTGATTTGCAGGAGTATGCCGATACCATGATGAAGGCAGCCGCGAGGGGATCAGATTTGGTAAAACAAATACTGACGTTCGCGCGAAAAACCGATGTGAGGATTCAGTCTGTCCAGGTCAACTATGTGATCAAGGAATTGGTGAGCATGTTGCATCAGGTGATTCCTAAAACGATTGGGTTTTCAGTCGACCTTGATAAATCCCTGCCCCTGATCTCGATCGATTCAGGTCAGCTCCATCAGGCGGTCATGAACCTCTGCGTAAACTCCAGGGATGCTATTTTGGATGCGAATCGTTCCGGCAAGATGCAAAGTATAATATCCATTAGCACATCGAAGGTGTCTGTCGCAGATTTGCGAAAGCGCTTTGCCTCGGCTCCTTCTGAACAGTACGTCTGTGTTAGCGTCTCAGATACAGGTCTTGGGATGGACGAAAATACAAAGAATCGGATTTTTGAGCCGTTCTTCACGACAAAAGAACCTGGCAAGGGCACGGGCCTCGGGCTGGCAATGGTCTATGGGATTGTAAAGCAGCACCAAG
>JBGOVN010000157.1:0-4282 GCA_041478155.1 Bacteroidota bacterium
CTTCATCAGAAGTTTTCTTCTTCTGTCGTTCGCAGCGTCGACGAATTCAGCTTTTCCCCGCAATCGAAGGAAGCGTTGCTCTGCGCTCTTCTTGCGAACGAGACGATCGCGGAACGTCCGGCAAACATCCCCAACGCGACCGGCGCATCAAAGCCCGTCATTCTCGGCACCGTCAGTTTTTAGTGAAATGAGCATGACGGCCGACGAGTGAAGAATCGGTGGGTGTGGAAACCTCGTTGACCCCCTCAAAAAAAAACCCGGCATTGAACCGGGCTTTGTGCTTCCTCTTCTTACCTGATTTACTTTTCTTTTATTGAGTCGAGAAGCTCCTTCGCTTCCTTGCGAAATTGGTCGTCGTCTTCGTCCTGCTTGGAAAGGCTCGTAATGAGTTCGAGGTGTGCACGGGCTTTTGCATAGTCATCGTTCTCGACAAGCGCCCGGGCGTAATCCAGGTGATACATGATGAAGTCGGGTCTGAGTGAAATTGCCTTCTCGTAGTTTTTTATGGCATCCTCGATATTTGCCCAGCCGAGTCCGAGCGGCCACCGGACGATGCGTGGTTTTTCGACCAGCTTGGCGTGCGTCCGGCCGAGAACGTAGTAGGCACCGATGCTCATCGAATCGAGTGCAATGGCCTTCTCACAATCTGCGCGCGTTTGTTTAACCAGATCGAGCGCTCCCCAGACACCGCGAAAGAGGGCGATTCGACCGTTGGCAATGGCGCGTCGCGTGTAGCCCATCGCTCCGTTCGGATTTGCCTCAATCGCTTTGTTCGCGCATTCGAGCGCCTTTTCGTACGTGGCGAGTTGATTCTGTTTTTCCTCGTCTGTCCGGGCTGGTTGGTGTTCTCCGATATCGACGTACGAGCGGCTCAGGCACCAGAGCACCTCATAGTTCGCCGGCGCGATGCTCAGCGCCTGTTGGAACTTTTCCAGTGCTTTTTGATTATCGAATTGTTTTTGGGAGAAATCGTTTCCGTCGGCGATGAGTTTCGCCAACCCGGTCTCGGGTGTGTCGTTCGCCTGCGAGTGTGCCCGGAGCTGGGGTATGAACAGAAGCGAGAGGGTAACGAGGCCTGTCTTTGCAGCGAAAAAACGAAATCGCACGGAGTACCTCCTTATGGATTGACGCTTGAGAACAAGTGAGCGCGAGAGTGAGGAATCCGATTACGAATTGCGAGCCTGCTGCTTCTTGATTTCATCGCGAATTTTTGCTGCTTTTTCATACTCTTCTTTCGCGATGGCTTCTTTGAGTTGATGTTCGAGCTGTTCCAATTTCGATAGCTTAGGCTTGGGTTTTTCCTCCGCTTCAGTTTTGGCCGGCGTCGGTGCGCCTTTCTCCGGCTCGTCGTTTTCGGGAATGAACGCTGCTTCCTCCATTACTTTGTCGGCGACAAAGATCGGAACCCCGTAGCGAACCGCCAGGGCGATCGCATCGCTCGGCCGTGAGTCAATTTCCTGTGTGTCCATGCCCAGCCGGGCATAAAACGTCCCGTCCCGCAATTCGTTGATGGTCACATCGCTCAGCGCTCCACCGAGCGTATCGATGATGCTCTTCATGAGGTCGTGCGTGAGAGGGCGGGGTGGCTTGATGCCCTCCATCTCGAGTGCAATTGACTGTGCCTCGAATGCTCCGATGATGATCGGCAGACGCCGGGGACCGTTGAGCTCCTTCAGGATAAGCGCATACGCTCCGCCGCTCGAAGGGCTTGTCGATAACCCGAGAATGTCAACCTGAATCTTCTCCACCTATACTCTCCTTATCTGCCGTGCAGCTTGTTGATTTCCTTCGTGAGCGCCGGGATAACCTCGAACGCATCGCCGACAATGCCGTAATCCGCTACCTGAAAGATCGGTGCATCCTTATCTTTGTTGACCGCCACAATATACTTCGAAGATGACATTCCTGCAAGGTGTTGTATGGCGCCGGACACAGCGACTGCAACGTACAATGAGGGTGAGACAGTTTTGCCCGTTTGACCGACCTGCTCGCCATGCGGACGCCAACCGGCATCGACTACGGCGCGTGAAGCACCGACGGCGGCTCCGAGCGCCCCCGCCAGTTCTTCTATAATATTGAAATTCTCGGGCGCTTTCAACCCCCGGCCTCCTGTCACGATGATATCCGCTTCGGCCACGTCGAGCTTGCCGGCCGATTTTGTAATCTCCTGAACCACGCAGCCAAGGTCCGCCGCAGAGAGTTCGACTGTCATCTTCTCGACCGGCGCAGCGGTTCCGTTGCCCGTCCCTGCTGTAAACACGTTTGGCCGAAGCGTAAAGACTTTGTTGAGAGAAGAGACTCTCACCTCCGTCATTGTTTTGCCCGCATAGACGGGGCGGGTCGCAATGATGTCGCCATTTTCTACTTTCAGCGCTGTGCAATCGGCTGCGAGGCCGGCGTCGAGTTTGACCGCAACGCGAGGCGCACAATCCTTCCCCATCGCTGTAGACGCGATCATGACAACGGATGCTTGTTCCCTTACCGCAACTTCCGCGATAACCTTCGAGTAGGC
The DNA here is from genome assembly GCA_041478155.1 of Bacteroidota bacterium. GTDB lineage: Bacteria > Bacteroidota > Ignavibacteria > UBA10030 > UBA10030 > JBGOVN01. Next base: position 2,513 of record JBGOVN010000157.1, read on the forward strand.
CGTTGTTGAGTACTGCTCGAGTGACTTGTCCTCGACTACAATAACGCGATGAGCGCCGAAGCCGCCGAGTTGTTGGGCGGAGGGTTCAAGCTGATGACCGACGACAAGTGCAACGACTTCTCCTTGTGTCGCGTCCGAAACCTTGCGCGCCGCCCTGACGACTTCAAACGCGGTCTTCTTCAGCTTGCGGTCACGCTGCTCTGCAAAGGCGAGGATCTTCATGAGGACTCAGTAAGAAGAATTCACATTTATATGGGGGGCCACAAAACTCAAATTACCTTTGCTTCTTCATGGAGCAGTCTGACAAGCTCGGCGACAGTTTCAACGATACGGCCGGCATTTTTCGCTCCAGGTTTCCGCATCGAAAGAACCTCAACTTTATTATGAGCCGCAGAAGGGATCCTCTCTTCGATCGGCTTGTTCTTGGCACTCATGATCCCCTTCAAAGAAGGGTAGCGAGGTTCGTTCAGTCCTTTTTGCGCGGTAAACACAGCCGGAAGTGTAGTCTTGACCTTCTCGTGTCCCCCTTCGATCTCGCGCTCTGCCAGGACGTCCCTTCCCGAAATCTCTATTTTGACAGCCATGGAAACCGAAGGAATCCCAAGCATTTCGCCAACCATCGAGCCGACCGCAGCATCGTCATAGTCAATCGACTGCTTGCCGAAAAAAATTGCGTCGGGAGCTGCTTCTTTGATATAGTCGGCGAGAGCCCGGGCTACTGAAGATGAATCACGATATCCGTCGTCTTTTAGAAGAACGGCCCGGTCGACACCCATCGCCAGCGCCTTGCGCAAAGTCTCTTTGTTAACCTCGCTCCCCAACGAAACTGCAACCACTTCTCCACCATTTTTCTCTTTTAGACGCAGGCATTCCTCCACCGCAATCTCATCGTAGGGGTTGATGATGAAATTCACGCCGGTCTTTTCGATGGTTTTCCCGTCGGGACCGACATTGACCTTCGTGGTTGAGTCGGGAACATGGTTGATGCAAACGACGAGTTTCATAGTCCTTAACGGCAAATTATCAAAGACAAACCGGGCGATGAATCGAATGCGGTGCGCCGGGTGCCGATTGCTGTTTTCAAAGTATCAAAGATTTGACGAACCATCAAGAGGAAACTCCTCAGCCGCGGTACAGATGACCCGTATTCACGTTCATGCCGATAATTTTCAGGTACATAAAGAGTTCTGTTTTGTGGTTGTTATGATGCTCGACGGCAAGCATAGCGATTCGCCATCGCGGCATCTTCTTGCCAAATTGCGGGGCATCGACTTCTCCCGAGTTAAATTCCTCCTCCGTGAGCGCTCCGACGCGCGTCCGGAAATCTACGGCGTTCTTATGTAGGGTTGTCACGGCATCCTCGGCTGACATCGATGGGGTGTATCGATTCTGCACGAATCGCTCTCGCATAGAGGTAAAACCCCAATCTGCTGCAGACAAACCTCGTCCGTAGACCTCGATCGCCCCGACGATATGGGCCATCTGCTGGCCGATGGTGAATGACTTCTCGGTCGGCTTCCAGTCGAGCTTGTCAGGGGGGACGGTTCGAAAGAGAGATTCCGTCGACTGGATCAGTTCGTCAAAGTAGGAAAGATAGTTAAGGAGAGTCATAGGAAAATGAGCAGTTAGCGGTTAGCTATTAGCTGTTAGGGGAAAAAAGTGAAGTTTTGAGTTCTGAGTTGTGAGTTTTGAGAACAGAGTTTCGAGTTTCTGGTTTAGAGTCTAAAGTTGTTAGATCTGCGTCTAAAGACCTATTCAACAGTCCTCTCA